>NZ_JABWMS020000100.1:0-8741 GCF_013369155.2 Escherichia sp. 94.0001
CATTACGCGTCCTGCAAGACGCCTAACATTAATCTGAGGCCAATTTCATGCTAGATACATGTAGGTTAGCCTCTTACGCGCCGAAAGGCAAGGAGATGTATGGGTCCACCAAATATTGCAATTTTTGTTCTCTCTTAAAATATATTCCACGGGCGTCATTAGTGCGAGCGCCTTATGGGGCCTTTTGCTGTTATACAGCACCAGATATTCCCCCAGCTTCTGATTAAATAGCGCCAGATCTTCAAAGAGTAAAATCTCATTAAATTCAATAAACTGCTCTCTTAACGTCCGGTTAAAACGTTCACAGATAGCGTTCATTTTTGGCGTGTAGGGATAGGTCCAGAGGTGTTTGATGGCGGCTTCCTGCAGCGTTTTGTCGAAGTTTCCCAGGAACTCTTTTCCGTTATCTGTGATTATCTGGCTGATACCGACCGGGAACAGCCGGGCTGCACGGCTGAAGAAGTGCCTGACGATATCACTGTTGAGCGACGGTACAGCCAGCGCCAGCGCGTAATTGCTGCATTCGTCGATCATGGTGATGACATAGCGACGCAGTTCGCCCATTCTGAGCTCAATGGCGTCCATCCCAATGAGCTCACCTGTCTTTACCGGGCGGTAGTGCTTTGGTCTGCGGGGTTTGGCAGACCGCTTTTTGACAAGGAGTGCCTTCCCCCGCGAGCCCAGATGCACAGGTATCATTCGCATTTTATCGTGTGCGGCAGCGATCATTCTGCCAATGGTGGAAACACTTGGACAGGCCAGATAGCGCTGTTCGCACCAGGGCTTCAGGCGAACAAAAATCTGCTCTTTACCGAGGTTCGGCAGCTCTGTTCGCAGCCGTCGAATCTCTTTCAGCACATCGGGATGCCAGTGCTTTTTTCGTCGCACCAGAGGTGCCTTACTGTGCGGGATTAGCCCCTCAGGTCCTCCCTTGTTCAGTAACTGACGCCACCAGTAAAGCGTGCGGCAGGACACGCCAAAGGCTTCAGAAGCCGCAGAAATACCGTGTTTATCCCAGAAGTGCAGAGCCTTCATTCTCATTGTTGCTATATCAGCCATCACTGAAAGCCTCAACGCATAATCGGCCGTTTAGGATAGCCAACCATCAGATGCTGCATTTGCATAGTGCAATCTCCCCTTACTTATCCGGAGGTAATTGCAATATCTCTGTGAACTTACACAGGAGAAGCAGGCTATGAAGCAGCAAAAGGCGATGTTAATCGCCCTGATCGTCATCTGTATTACCGTCATAGTGACGGCACTGGTAACGAGGAAAGACCTCTGCGAGGTACGAATCCGAACCGGCCAGACGGAGGTCGTTGTCTTCACAGCTTACGAACCTGAGGAGTAAGAGACCAGGCGAGGGAGAAATCCCTCGCCACCTCTGATGTGTCAGTCATCCTCAACGCACCCGCACTTAACCCGCTTCGGCGGGTTTTGTTCTTTTTGTGAAAAAAATTCCCTTAAAAGAGATTTTTTTAACTAAAAAGGTTTACTTTGTTTTTGTGTATGGTAAATTTTAGAAATTAGAATTTAAGCGCCCATCAGGCTTGCGTTAGGCAAGTCTGCTAAATCAACAAATTGAGGATAAAATCATGGCACTCACTGAATTCGGTAAGGCCGTTAGAAAAGCGAGGATTGATACTGACAGTACTCTTCTGACTATGTCTCAAGAACTGGGCACTTCGCCAGCGTTTCTTAGCGGTTTAGAAACTGGTAGCAGAAAAATACCTCTGAAGTGGGTTAAGAAGATTGATTCTTACTTCAAGGCCAAAGGTGTAGAAATCGAAGGGTTACAGGAGTTAGCTGCAGTTGCGAATGACTCAGTTCCAGTAAACGGTTTGTCTCAGCAACAGAAAATGCTTGTAGCGGGATTCGCTAAGTCGCAGTTTACGCCGGAACAGCTAAAGAGTTTTGCAGATTTATTGCAAAAGATTAATAACAATGAGGGGTAATTATGTATCAAATGAGAGGTAACAGGGTGTCACCGATGCAAGAAGAAGAAATAGCCTACAGAGCTATAAACTTCTGTAATGCTATTGGTCTTACAGCCTCAAAGCGCAAAAGAAAGCGTTATGATATGTTCTTTGAAAGCCTTTCAATTTATGGGGTTACTCTTGACGTCAGGACCGACAAGGAGTGGGAGGCTCTGACGTATGATCTAACTATCGGACATTGTGACCCCGCTTCTCTAACAATTACGGTTCCCAATAAAATATATGTGAATGCTTGTCTTGGGGAAGAGCATGCACTTGCTGTTATCTTCCACGAGCTAGGTCATTTGCTTCTTGGACACAAAGCAGTTTTACATTTTTCAGCTAAAGAGCCTACTCGTATTGAGGATGCAGAATGGCAGGCAGATACATTTGCGGATATCGTACTGGAAACAATTGGCGTGAGAACACAACAGATGTCGTTCGATTTTTATATGTAAAAGCCCTGCGCTAACAGGGCTTTTAGGGGCGGAAAGTGCGCTAACACATTCCGTAGTGTATGGAGATAATCCAATCACAACATTTTTTGTAGGTAAGCGAAGTGTAGTGGTTCTCCCAACAAAGTGCAACCTGTGTGGATTCACAGGTGAGCAGGGAAAACGAAATCATGGCAATGGGTACCTGTCGCAAATGTGGCTGTCCATGTGAGATCATTTTTCGCTACTCTGTGTGTGTAGATGGTGTAATACGCCACGCGAAAAAAGGGAAGCCTTTCCCGATCCCACTTTGCAGTTGTAGTGGCAAGCACGCAGCTTGATATTCAGTACTGACAAAACCCGCTTTAGCGGGTTTTGTTTTTTCTGAGCATCTTGGTTTACAATCCACATGCCAGCCTGAACAACTGGCACCTGCTGCGCCAGCAGAGACAACCGATGGCGCACGATACCAAATTATACAATTCTGATGATTCTGTCGTCTTTGCCAGCAGGCGCGGACGGTGTTTTCACGCATTCAAATCTGACTGGTACCGGCATCCCCCATGCACTGAAGAACAGGCCGAATGGCTGATTCAGTGTTACCGCAGGCGCGGATGCGAGGTTAAAAAAGCCCTTAGCCTTGACTACCGTCACTGGATAATCTCCGTCAGGCTTCCTTACTCCGAACGCCCACCGCGTTCATCCCGCACATTCCAGCAACGGATCTGGAGGTAATGTGCGGGTATTACTTCGACCTGTTCTGGTACCGGAACTCGGGCTGGTGGTCCTTAAGCCAGGTCGTGAATCCATGCAGGTATTTCACAATCCTCGAGTGCTCGTGGAGCCGGAACCGAAAAGCATGTGTAATCTGCCGTCCGGGGTCGTTCCTGCCGTTCGCCAGCCGCTGGTGGAAGACAAAACATTGCTGCCGTTTTTCAGTAACGCACGGGTGATTCGTGCTGCTGGTGGTGCTGGTGCATTGTCTGACTGGCTGTTGCGCCATATTAAATCCTGCCAGTGGCCACACGGCGATTATCATCACAGTGAAACCGTCATACATCGTTACGGTACCGGCGCAATGGTGTTGTGCTGGCACTGCGACAACCAGTTGCGTGACCAGACATCCGAATCACTCGAGCAACTTGCTCATCAAAACCTGTCAGCATGGATGATTGACGTCATCGGTCACGCAATAAGCGGTACGCAGGAGCGTGAATTATCTCTGGCTGAATTATCCTGGTGGGCGGTCCGCAATCAGGTGGCGGACGCGCTACCGGAAGCGGTATTACGTCGTTCGCTGGGGGGGCGTGCGGAAAAAATCCGCTCAATGTACCGTGAAAGCGACATCGTGCCGGGAGAGCAGACCGCCACCAGCATACTGAAGCAGCGCACAAAAAATATTGCGTTACTGCCTGACGTCCACCAGCAACAGAACCCACCACAGGAAAAGACGGTGGTCAGCATTGCCGTTGATCCTGAGTCTCCGGAATCTTTCATGAAACGACCTAAACGTCGCCGCTGGGTTAACGAGAAATACACACGCTGGGTGAAGACTCAGCCGTGTGCGTGTTGTGGTAAGCCAGCCGACGATCCCCATCACCTGATTGGTCATGGTCAGGGCGGAATGGGGACAAAATCTCACGATATTTTCACGCTACCGCTGTGTCGGGAGCATCACAACGAGCTTCATGCGGATCCGCTGGCGTTCGAAGAAAAGCATGGTTCCCAGGTTGATTTAATTTTTCGTTTTCTTGATCACGCCTTTGCGACTGGCGTGCTCGGGTAAAAGAGGTGACTGATGCTCATAGATTTGGTTTTACCTTACCCGCCGACGGTGAACACTTACTGGCGACGCCGTGGCAGCACATATTTTATCTCGGAGGAGGGAAAGCGTTATCGCCGGGCTGTGGCGCTTATTGTTCGCCAGCAGCGGCTGAAATTAAGCCTGTCCGGAAGGCTGGCGATAAAGATTATTGCAGAGCCACCGGATAAGCGCCGTCGTGATCTGGACAATATCCTGAAAGCACCGCTGGATGCGCTGACACATGCCGGATTGCTCATAGACGACGAGCAGTTTGACGAAATTAATATTGTGCGCGGTCAGCTCGTTTCTGGTGGTCGGTTGGGCGTGAAGATTTACAAAATTGAAAGTGAGTGAGCATAAATATGATATACCCGGAAATTACAGGCAAAAGCGGTGAGCATTTACGCCTGAAAACGCTGGAAAGTGTCTGGATCCAGGGGAAACTGCGTATGTGGGGGCGTTGGTCGTATATTGGCGACGGTAAGACGGGAAATATGTTCAACCAATTACTGACCTCTAAAAAGCTGACAAAAACGGCAATTAACGAGGCGCTCCGGAGGATGAAAAAAGCGGGTCTGGACAAACCTGAACTTGAGGCTTTTTTGCGGGATATGATCAACGGCAATCAAAAAAGCTGGCTGGCACATTGTACCGATTCAGAGGCGTTAATAATCGACAGGGTTATTGGTGAAGTACTGGCAGGTTATCCCGGGCTGCTCAATGTTCTGAGTCAGCGTTATGTGGGGCGGGGGATGACTAAGCGCAAAATAGCTGAACTGCTGAATGATGCACATCCGGAATGGAGTTTAAGAACCTGTGAAAGACGCATTGAGCATTGGCTAAAGGTGGCAGAATTTATTTTGTACAAACCAATGGTTATGGCTTTTGGTATAGATAAAAAAGTTATTGCTTTTTGACGTAAAAACTGCTTCAATTCCGGTACGCTTCGCAAAGCTGTACCGCGAGGCGAATAGCAGACATGGACATTTGAAAGAGCCCGCTTTTTGCGGTTTTTTTTATGACTGAAAAACGGCACGGGGCGTTAAATGCGCTGGTGGTTGCGAATACCGGTCTTTCTGCTTGCTGGCTTTTTGGACAAGAGTTATTGGTATGTCACGTTAACCAAAAGGGAAAAAAGACATGCTAAAACAGCAGGATATGACAGAAACCGCCAGAGTGGTGTTTAATGAATTAAGCGTTACCGACCCGGCGACAGTCGGGGAGATTGCGCAGAATACTTACCTTTCACGCGAACGCTGCCAGTTAATACTGACCCAGCTGGTTATGGCGGGTCTGGCAGACTATCAGTTTGGTTGTTACAGACGCCTTCAGTCCTGAAGGCTTTTTTATTTGTGGTAAATGGGCGGCTGGTGGGTGTAAGGGGCACCCACCAGCCATCTGCTCATGCGTTGGGTTCACAAGCAAACCTCAGGCCCACTGCTTTGCGCAAAAGCAGAATGAGCCTATCAGAGACAGGCTTAATGATCCATGCTTAATACTGTGAAAATATCCAGTTGTGAGTTAATCAACGCCGACTGCCTGGAATTTATCCGGTCGTTACCCGAAAATTCTGTTGACCTGATAGTCACGGACCCGCCGTACTTTAAAGTGAAGCCTGAGGGCTGGGATAACCAGTGGAAGGGCGACGATGATTACCTGAAGTGGCTGGACCAGTGTCTGGCGCAGTTCTGGCGGGTGCTGAAACCTGCCGGAAGTCTTTACCTGTTCTGTGGTCATCGCCTGGCATCTGATATCGAAATCATGATGCGTGAACGCTTCAGTGTGCTGAACCATATTATCTGGGCGAAGCCGTCCGGACGCTGGAACGGATGCAACAAGGAAAGCCTGCGGGCGTATTTCCCCGCCACAGAGCGCATTCTGTTCGCGGAACATTATCAGGGGCCGTATCGTCCGAAAGATGCCGGGTATGCGGCGAAGGGCAGTGCACTGAAACAGCATGTGATGGCCCCGCTGATTTCTTACTTTCGTGATGCGCGCGCGGCCCTGGGGATAACGGCAAAACAGATTGCAGATGCCACAGGAAAGAAAAACACGGTGTCGCACTGGTTCAGTGCCAGCCAGTGGCAGTTACCGAACGAGGATGATTACAGAAAACTTCAGGTGCTGTTTGCCCGGGTGGCAGAAGAGAAACATCAGCGGGGAGAACTGGAAAAGCCACATCACCAACTGGTCAGCACATACAGTGAGCTGAACCGGCAGTATGCCAGCCTGCTGGAAGAGTACAAATCACTGCGGCGTTATTTTTCCGTATCGGCAGCCGTTCCTTATACGGATGTCTGGACGCACAAGCCTGTGCAGTATTATCCGGGCAAACATCCCTGTGAAAAACCGGCAGATATGTTGCGGCAAATGATTACCGCCAGCAGTCGTCCGGGTGACCTGGTTGCAGATTTCTTCATGGGGTCCGGTTCGACAGTCAAAGCCGCGATGGCGCTGGAGCGTCGTGCAATTGGTGTCGAGCTGGAGGCTGAACGTTTTGAGCAGACCGCAAGGGATGTACAGAATTTAATCAGAAAGAGAGAGTGATATTGCTGAATTTATTCTGTAACGTTATCATTATGTTATCGGCCCTTTAGCTCAGTGGTGAGAGCGAGCGACTCATAATCGCCAGGTCGCTGGTTCAAATCCAGCAAGGGCCACCAACCGCCACTAGCTCATCAGGAAAGAACGTCACCCTGTGCGAGATTCGGAGTCCCCGGTGGCGGTCCATTATCGGTATTCTGCGTTGTTAGCTCAGCCGGACAGAGCAATTGCCTTCTAAGCAATCGGTCACTGGTTCGAATCCAGTACAACGCACCACACTTATTTTCCAGGCTCGCTTTGGCGGGCCTTTTTTGTATCTGCGCCACGCCCGGCGCATATCAACCACAGAGCCTTTCGGGGGTGAGCTTACGGAGTGGTCAGTGTGACTTTCTCTGTGGGCAGATCGCTCCCGGGCGTTGGCTCACCCACCCAAAGGAACGTCACGATGTTTGGTATTTTTGGTAAAAAAAGCCCGCAGAGCGGCAACGGAAATTAAAAAGTTTGAAAAACGCGATCTGGCACAGGCGGTGATTAACGCCGCATACCTGGTGGCCTGTGCAGATGGTGAATGTGAGGCTTCCTAGAAAGCGAAGATCGAACAGGTACTGCGTAATCAGCCAGCGCTGTCCGCGTTTACGTCAGAAATTAATGCGATTAGCGCAACCATTATCGGTCAGCTGGATACGAACTTTAAAATTGGTCGTCGAGCGACATTGCGTGAAATTGAAGATGTGAAACACGATACGCGTGAAGCGGAAGATGTGCTGGATGTGGCGGTGGCTATTGCGGAGGCAGACGGCGAAATTGAGCCGGAAGAGCGCAAGGTTCTGGAAGAGATTGCCGGTGTTCTGGGTCTTCGTCTGGAGAATCACCAGTGACGGTAAAACTGCGCCTGGCTGTGGCTGCACTCCTGCTGTTTCTGGTGGTGATGGTGGATTTCACCAGCAGAATCATGTCGGTGCTGGCGGATGGGGTGCTGGTCTGCGGCATTATGGTATTGCTGTGGCCGGTGATAAAAAGAAACAGCCTGCATAATGCTTGATTTTTTTGTTTGCTGTTTATTAAAAACACTTCTGCATGGTGAATCCCCCTGTGCGGTGGGGCAATCAGCAAGAAGGAATATGGGGTAATCGCGGATTCAGGTGCTGATACTGAATTCACCGGGAGGCACCCGGCACCATGCAAAAAAAGAATGTGCATGCAAACATGCCCCTCTCCGGAGGGGCTTTTTTATGGGTAAAAAATGCCCGAATGGGTTCGGGCAATAGCATGAGATACTGATATTGTTGTGTTGTTATCGTGTGGATTTTAACCAGGGTTTATCAGGCTGCGCAACTGCGTGGCCTTTTTTCATTTCTTGGGCTGTAGTCCCCGTGTGTCATTCAGGCTTCCGGACTACAGCCCACTCCATATCTGATTTAATACACTATCCCGGCCGGGAGGAATAATGACATTTAAACATTATGATGTTGTCAGGGCGGCGTCGCCGTCAGACCTTGCGGAAAAGCTGACACACAAACTGAAAGAGGGCTGGCAGCCGTTTGGTAGTCCGGTGGCCATAACCCCTTATACCCTGATGCAGGCGATTACAGCAGAAGGTGATGTGGTGGTCAGTGGTGCAACTGAGCCGGATTGGTACTACGTCATCGTACTGGCCGGGCAGTCCAATGCCATGGCTTACGGTGAAGGGCTTCCGCTGCCGGATTCATACGATGCTCCGGATCCGCGCATTAAACAGCTGGCGCGCCGCAGTACAGTGACGCCGGGTGGGGCTGCCTGCAGATATAACGATATTATTCCGGCCGACCACTGCCTGCATGATGTGCAGGATATGAGTACGCTGAATCATCCGAAGGCAGACCTGAGCAAAGGGCAGTACGGCTGTGTCGGCCAGGGCTTACATATTGCCAAAAAACTGCTTCCGTATATCCCGAATAACGCGGGGATCCTGCTGGTACCATGCTGTCGTGGTGGTTCGGCATT
>NZ_JABWMS020000101.1:0-8699 GCF_013369155.2 Escherichia sp. 94.0001
TCGGGATTTTCACCACATCAATGGGGTAACGGTTTTTCCCGGCCACACGCTGCATAACATGCCACCGGCCATTTTTCAGTTGCTGAATAAACGCGCCGGGAATACGACGGTTTCCCACCACAAGCACGCTGCCGCCACCTTTCAGGGATGAACGCAGCCCCTTTTTACGACGCCTGCGTCGGGACAGGACAACCCGCGCATTACCCAGCTTGATTACGGGCAAATCCCCCCGGTTAACCTTGATTCTGGCCTGCGGATTTTTAACCGTAGCCCTTTTCAGCCTGGCCCTTTCCTTTACCAGTTTCCGGCGTACCTTTGTCTCACGGGCAACCTGTGACGCCGACTGCGATATCGCGGATGAAGCAACGCGGTTAATAGCCATTGCGGCGGCACCGGGCACCGCCGTTCTGCTGATACGGCTGAGGTTTTCAACGGCCTGCTCAAGACCTTTTATGGCCATACATCCCCCTTTCAGCGGCGACGGTTAACGGCAGGCGGTACGCCCCGCCCAAGCCAGAGATGACAGCTTCCGCCATCATCCGGCGAAATCCGGTCTATCCAGAAGTTTTCCTCACCGATGGTCAGCGTGTCTCCACGCCGCAGTTGCCGCACATCATCAGTCCGGACAAACAGGGACGGGCTGGAGCCTTCAACGCGCACGCCCTGTCCGGCATAGCTGATATTTTCAGGGTCATCAAAAACACCACGTATTACTGCGCCGGACTGCTCACCGGATGTCATGGTGGCTGACGTTCCCATGTACCCGCGTATCGTTTCATCGGCGCGGGCAATGGCAGCATCGAACAGGTTATCGAAATCAGCCACAGCGCCTCCCGTTATTGCATTCTGGCCAGGCCGCGCTCTGTCATTTCAGCTGCCACACCGGCAGAGACACGGAACGCCGTTCCCGGCAGCACAAATGCCACAGGTTCATCCCGCGTGGCGTGAAGTGCATCAGTATGCAGCGTCACCAGTGCCACAACCGTGACCAGATCAGCCGTATCAGTCACGGTATCCGGCTGCGCTGATACCACCTCATTTTCATGTCCGGTCAGCGCATTTTCCGGGCTGACAGATGTGTCCTGACCGGCAGCGTCATCCGTGTCATCAAGCTCCTCTTCCAGCTCTGCCACACGGAGCGCCAGTTCTTCTTTCGTCCCCGTCAGGCTGACATCACGGTTCAGTTGTTCACCCAGCGAGCGGAGACGGGCAATCAGTTCATCTTTCGTCATGGACTCCTCCACAGAGAAACAATGGCCCCGAAGGGCCATGATTACGCCAGTTGTACGGACACGAACTCATCAGGATCAGCCAGCAGCATCAGCGGTGCTGACTGAATCATGGTGAACTCACGCGCCGGATCGCCGGATGTCTTCCAGTTTTTCGGATAACGGGGAGACGCATTAATACCCTCACTCAATGCATCCGCATCCTGAATACAGCCATAGGTACGCAGACCGCGTGCCTGAGTGTTCCCAAGCACCATCGTGTTGTCCGGCAGGAAGTTCTTTTTGACACCGTTTTCCACGTACTGTCCGGAATACACGACGATGGCCACATCGCCATACATCCCCTTATAGGACACCGCTTTACCCAGGTCTTTCACCGCTGTCTCCAGCTCGGAATGAGAGCCGCGACGGGTATCCAGCTTCTCCCTGACGGCTTTGAAGGAACGGAACAGCGCCCAGCCTTTCGGATCGAACACGATGATATTCACCACACCGCTGGCGTTCAGCGCGTAGGCTTCGATATCGTCGGTCGGGTCATACGTGGACTTGTCACGCTTGCTCCACTCCGTGCCGCCGGACTGCGTGATGTTATTCGCCGCACTGCGGCCCATATCCACCTCAACCGGATCGAAGGCTTCACCGGTCATGGTGTATTTGCCCTTAAGCACGGCAGAAACTGCCTGCATCTCTTCGACCTGGGCAATGGCCAGCTCTTCGTCACGCATGTTCTGCATGATGATGCGACGGCGACGGTAAGCCGGGTCAGCCAGGTTCTGCGGATCTTCATCCGGCAGGCGACGCAGGGTCATCTGCGGATTCACCTCATGCTTCGGCTTGACATATCCCGGCGTAAATTCAGAGGTGGAGCCGCCACGGGAGCGGATAACCTCACCGGAAACAATCGGCGAAACGTACAGCGCCATGTTTACCAGTCCCGGAATTTGTGAGAGATAGACTTTCTCCGTGGTGAAGGGATAGCTCTCACGGAAAAAGAGGCGCAGAAACAGCGGATCAAACTTAAATTTCTGCTCATTTGCCGCCAGCAGCTGGGCGGTTGTGTACATCGACATAAAAAAATCCCGTAAAAAAAGCCGCACAGGCGGCCTTTAGTGATGAAGGGTAAGGTTAAACGATGCTGATTGCCGTTCCGGCAAACGCGGTCCGTTTTTTCGTCTCATCGCTGGCAGCCTCCGGCCAGAGCACATCCTCATAACGGAACGTGCCGGACTTGTAGAACGTCAGCGTGGTGCTGGTCTGGTCAGCATCAACCGCCAGAATGCCAACGGCAGCACCGTCGGTGGTGCCATCCCACGCAACCAGCTTACGGGTGGAGGTGTCCAGCATCAGCGGGGTCATTGCAGGCGCTTTCGCACTCAATCCGCCGGGCGCGGTTGCGGTATGAGCCGGGTCACTGTTGCCCAGCGGCTGGTAATGGGTAAAGGTTTCTTTGCTCGTCATAAACATCCCTTACACTGGTGTGTTCAGCAAATCGTTAACGGCATCAGATGCCGGGTTACCTGCAGCCAGCGGTGCCGGTGCCCCCTGCATCAGACGATCCAGCGCAGTGTCACTGCGCGCCTGTGCACTCTGTGGTGCTGCGGCCAGAATGCGGCGGGCCGTTTCCACGGTCATTCCGGGGGTTTCTGCCAGCACGCGTGCCTGTTCTTCGCGTCCGTGAGCCTCCTCACAGTTGAGGATCCCCATAATGCGGCTGTTTTCTGCCGCAACCGCTGCGGTGATCTGCGCGTTCACGTCCGGCTGCGCCGCGCTGGCGTTCTCGCCCTCCGTCGCTTGCACCACGCCAGTAACGTCAGCCTGCGAAGCAGTGGCTGAAACAGTTGTTGATTGAGTCTCTTTGGTCATTCGCCCTCCTGAGAGACGGGATTTACGTGTATCCAGTGCATCACGCATGACGGTGATCGCATCGGTACTGTTAACAAGTTCATCAGCCAGTCCGGCATCAATGGCCTCCTGACCGCTGTACACTGCAGCCTCGGTATCCAGCACAGCCTGCACGGACAGGCCGGTATATGCCGACACCTTCTGTGCAAACATCCGGCGGGTTGCATCCATCCGGGACTGCAGTGTCTCCCGGACGTCATCCGGAAGATGGCTGTAGGGGTTGCCATCCACCTTATGGCTGCCGCTGTAAATCAGCGTGATTTCCACACCCTGTTTCTCCAGCGCAGCACCGTAATTACTGTGAGCCATCATGACGCCGATGGAGCCTGTCCGGGCGGTCTGCGTGACCAGACGCCGGGAGGCGGCGCTGGCAAGCAGCTGACCTGCACTGCAGTTCATGTCGTTGGCCAGCGCCCATACCGGCTTTATGTCACGCACACGGGCGATGATGTCAGCACAGTCAAATGCTCCCGCCACCATCCCGCCCGGTGTGTCCATATCGAGCAGAATGCCGTCCACCATCGGATCGCTGGCAGCCTGTTGCAGACGGGCGATAATGCCGTTGTAACCGGTCATCCCCGAATACGGCTGCAGCGCCCGCGTCCGGCTGACCAGCGTGCCGGACACCGGCAGCACGGCGATGCCGTTCATGACCTGATAACTGCGGGCCTGTCGTGGCCCGCCATCATCACCGGATAACGCCAGCGTCGCGGGTGCCTCTCCGGCAGTCAGGCTGTCGCCGGACACCGCATCTGTCAGGCGGCTGATCCCAAGCTGGCCTGCAAGCGCACAAAAGAAAACCCGCGCATAGGCGGGTTCAAGCATCAGCGGCTCATTAAAGGCCATGCTGGCAATATGCGGGAGATTACGCAGCTCTGCTGTCACTCTTCTCCTCCTCTGTTGATTGTCGCAGCCCGGATTCAAATGCCGCAGCCGCCCAGGCGGGCGGTTTAAGACCAGCCGCGCGGCGCTCCATCGTTTCACGGACCTGCTGGGCAAAAATTTCCTGATAGTCGTCACCGCGTTTCGCGCACTCTTTCTCGTAGGTGCTCAGTCCGGCTTCTATCAGCATCACCGCTTCCTGTACTTCTTTCAGACCATCGATGGCCATACGACCGGAGCCTATCCAGTCACAGTTCCCCCAGGCACTTCGGGCTTCCTGAAAACTGAAGCGCGCTTTTGAAGGTAACGTCACCACGCGGCGAACGATGGCCTCTTCCAGCCAGCACAGAAACATCTGACTCGCCTGACGGGATGCGACGAATTTTCTCCGCCCCATAAAGTGCGCCCACGACTCGTTCGCGCTGGCCCGTGCCGTGGAGTAGCTCATCTGGGCGTAATTCCGGGAAAGCTGCTCATACGAGACACCCAGCCCGGCAGCGATATACCGCAGCAGTGACTGCTCAAACACGGAGTAGCCGTTATCCGTGTCCTGAGCCGTCTGCAGGTTCAGTGAGTCACCCGGCATCAGGTGAGGCACTTTTGCGCCTCCCAGCCGGACCGGTGCTGCGGCGTAATACGCGGCAATTTCACCAATCCAGCCGGTCAGCCTGTCCCGCTGCTCCTGACTGTTCGCGCCCAGAATAAAATCCATCGCTGACTGCGTATCCAGCTCACTTTCAATGGTGGCGGCATACATCGCCTTCACAATGGCGCTCTGCAGCTGCGTGTTCTGCAGCGTGTCGAGCATCTTCATCTGCTCCATCACGCTGTAAAACACATTTGCACCGCGGGTCTGCCCGTCCTCCACGGGTTCAAAAACGTGAATGAACGAGGCGCGCCCGCCGGGTAACTCACGGGGTATCCATGTCCATTTCTGCGGCATCCAGCCAGGATAGCCGTCCTCGCTGACGTAATATCCCAGCGCCGCACCGCTGTCATTAATCTGCACACCGGCACGGCAGTTCCGGCTGTCGCCGGTATTGTTCGGGTTGCTGATACGCTTCGGGCTGACCATCCGGAACTGTGTCCGGAACAGTCGCGAGGGACTGGTATCCCAGGTGGCCTGAACGAACAGTTCACCGTTAAAGGCGTGCATGGCCACACCTTCCCGAATCATCATGGTAAACGTGCGTTTTCGCTCAACGTCAATGCAGCAGCAGTCATCCTCGGCAAACTCTTTCCATGCCGCTTCAACCTCGCGGGAAAAGGCACGGGCTTCTTCCTCCCCGATGCCCAGATAGCGCCAGCTTGGGCGATGACTGAGCCGGAAAAAAGATCCGACGATATGATCCTGATGCAGCTGGATGGCGTTGGCGGCATAGCCGTTATTGCGTACCAGATCGTCTGCGCGGGCATTGCCACGGGTAAAGTTGGGCAACAGGGCTGCATCCACACTTTCACCCGGTGGGTTCCACGCCCGCAACTGCCCTCCAAATCCGCTGCCACCGCCGTGATAACCGGCATATTCGCGCAGCGATGTCATGCCGTCCGGCCCCAGAAGGGTGGGAATGGTGGGCGTTTTCATACATAAAATCCTGCAGGTCCCCTGCGTCGCTGTGTCATGCCGGTCTGCACTTCCAGCTCCGCAATGTATTTTTTCAGGTCAGACACGGAAGTGGCCGTAAACTCCACTCTCCGTCCGTCTTTCTGTACCGTTGCCACCCGTTTTCCTGTCATCAGGTCATGCAGTGCCGCACGGGCAGCGGCAAGTTCTTCCTGTCGCGTCATTCATCCTCTCCGGATAAGGCACGGGCGTAATCTGCCAGTGTTTTCTTGTTGGTTGCTGCACCATCCTCTTCCTGCAGGCTCACCAGCAGTGCACTGAGATCCAGCTGCCAGCGGGAAATACTGATGCGCAGCGCCGCCAGCGCATAAACGAAGCAGTCGAGCGCCTCATTGCGTCGCTTTTTGCTGTCCCACAGTATTTTTTTCCTGCCATCCACCCATTTTTCGACCTGCTCTTCAGCAGTCAGCTGCTGCGCTTCGGTCAGATCAAAAATATCCGGGTTATTCGGGAAGTGAACGGCACCGGGAAGCGGTTCATCCCCTTCCGGCGTCAGTGTGAAGCGGTTATAAATCTGCTCTTTCGCGGTATCCGTACCGATTTCGGTAAGGTAAACCCCGTTTTTGTTTCGCTTACGTGGCATGCTGGCCACCGGCTTTCCGTAGACGGATGCCCCTTTAATGGGGATCACCCGGAACAGCCCATGCTTTTTCGAGCGTTCATACACAATTGTCGGATCAATACCGCCAATATCCCAGCAGATACGGGATACCGACATTTCTGCACCATTCCGGCGGGTATAGGTTTTATTGATGGCCTCATCCACACGCAGCAGCGTCTGTTCATCATCGTGGCGGCCCATAATAATCTGCCGGTCAATCAGCCAGCTTTCCTCACCCGGCCCCCATCCCCATACGCGCATTTCGTAGCGGTCCAGCTGGGAGTCGATACCGGCGGTCAGGTAAGCGACACGATCAGGAACGGGCGCTGAATAATGCTCTTTCCGCTCTGCCATCACTTCAGCATCCGGACGTTCGCCGATTTTCGCTTCCCACGTCTCACCGAGCGTGGTGTTCACGAAGGTTTTACGTTTTCCCGTATCCCCTTTCGTCTTCATCCAGTCTTTGACAATCTGCACCCAGGTGGTGAACGGGCTGTACGCCGTCCAGATGTGAAAGGTCACACTGTCAGGCGGTTCAATCTCTTCACCGGATGACGAAAACCAGAGAATGCCATCACGGGTCCAGATCCCGGTCTTTTCGCAGATATAACGGGCATCAGTAAAGTCCAGCTCCTGCTGACGGATGACGCAGGCATTATGCTCACAGAGATAAAACACGCTGGAGGGATCATCCGGCGTCCATTTGAGGCCAAACGGCGTCTCTTTGTCGCCAAATTTAAGGTACTGCTCCTCCCCGCAGTGCGGGCAGGCAACATGAAAACGCATAAAATGCGGGGATTCACTGGCTGCACGCTCAATCTGGCAGGTGCCTCTCACTTTGGGCGTGGAGCCACGGATGGACTTTGGCCAGACCGAGCCTTCAATACGCTTGTCACCCAGGAACGTCGGAGAGCCTTCCTGTTCAATATCCTCATCAAAGGCAGCAAGTTCATCATAACCCGCCACATCCACCGACTTTTCACGGTAGTTTTTTGCCGCTTTACCGCCCAGGCACCAGAAGCCACGACCATTGGAAAAACGCTTCATAGTGAGCGTGTTATCCCGGTGCTTTTTGCCATACCACGGAGCCAGCGCCAGCAGCGACGGAATATCGCGGATGGTCGGCTCAACGTGGGTTTTCATAAAGTTCTCGGCATCACCATCCGTCGGCAACCAGATAAGTGTGTTGCGCTGCTTATGCTCTATAAAGTAGGCATAAACACCCAGCAGCATTTTGGAATAACCGACACGGGCAGACTTCACCACATTCACCTCACGGATGTAGTCGCTGCCCATCGCATTCATGATGGCCCGCTGAAAGGGCAGTGTTTCCCAGCGCCCTTCCTGGTATGCGGATTCTTTCGGGAGATAGTAATTAGCATCCGCCCATTCAACGGGGGTCATTGGCAACGGTCTTTTCAGGACTGAGAGACCCGCCTTCACTGCCAATACGAAATTATTCATCTGTATTTCTGTAATACTCATCCGCAAATTCCTTCATTTTTTCAGCAGATTCAACGCATTTATTAGCTCCCTTCGCAACAAGCTCTTTCAGATAAGCCAATTGTCTGCCTGTCAACTCAGGGAATTTTCTTTGCATCGAAAGCGGAATACTGTCCAGAACAGATGCCAGTTCTCCGGATAACCGGGACAGTGCAAAAACAGAGAAAGCGGTATCAATCACTTTATGCTCTGCAACCTGGTTTTTTAACCGCTGAGCAATAGCCTGTTCTTCCGTCAGATTAACCCTGGCCTGAAGTAGCCTTTCCTCAAGGTTATTTTCACCATCTGAAGATTTCTGGTTTTGCTGACGTCGCTCGCGATCTATCTCCAGTACAGTTTTAACGTCATAGAAAACCTCTCTCCCCCGGCGCTCAACAGGAGGGACACCCCATTTATCAAATGCCTGTACTGAGATACCGATGGAGGAGGCCATGTCGCTTTTATTCAATAAAAAGGCCACAGCTCCTCCATAAACCACCGGCAAAAAAGCAATACAACAACCCCGTTTTTTGTAAAACCCTCTGATTTTACATGCTTTTTCGTATAAGAAAGCTCATCAGGTTGTTGTATTTGTTTTTCTTTCTTATTACTTATCAAGTAGATATATCAAACGATAAAACAACAACCACCACCTCAAAAAAACTCATAAATAGCGAAAACCCGCGAGGTCGCCGCCCCGTAGCCTGCCGGATCGCCGGAAAGGACCCGCAAGCGTTCTGGTTTATTCGCAATGAATTCAATGTCTGACAGACCAGCGTCGTGCGACCACGGTCGCACGCTCCTGAATACATGCCCTGTTTCTTCCACCCTCGCACAAGACTGGCGAGCATGAGGGACAAACCCGCGAATCATTAGCGCGGTAAAAACCCGGTGTGCATCGTTTTGATTATTCCCGCACACTCGCGCAGAAGGAATTCCCCGTCGGGCTACGGTCATGGTTAATGCGGGAATACGGCGA
>NZ_JABWMS020000102.1:0-8544 GCF_013369155.2 Escherichia sp. 94.0001
CAGCAGGGATATCGGATATGGCTGGTGCAGTTCAGGATGCGGCGGCGTCGCTTGCAGCCGGTGGTCCGGGGGCGCATAACGTCACAGTAAGTGGTGGTTCGGTGCCGCCGCAGATGCTGCTGTTCGCAGGCATGAATGGTTCGGAAGGGCTTGGGAATCTGTTTTCCTACACAGTACAGCTTAAAACGCCGGACGCCCTGAACCTGGGATACGTTTCCCCCGCGGCCAACCTGCCGCTTCAGCCCATGGTAGGCAAAGACCTGTGCGTCAGTATCGAACTGGACGGTGGCGGAAAACGGTATATCAGCGGGCTGGTGACGGCGGCGAGGGTGGTCGGCCATGAGGGCCGTTCGGTAACGTATGAATTACGCATTGAGCCATGGCTGAAGCTGCTGACCCATACCAGCGACTACAAAGCGTTCCAGAACAAAACCGTGGTGGATATTCTCGATGAAGTACTGGATGAATATTCCTTTCCGGTGGAAAAGCGGCTGGTGGAAAATTATCCACCCCGCGCCTGGCAGGTGCAGTATGGTGAAACCGACTTCGATTTCATCCAGCGCCTGATGCAGGAATGGGGTATTTACTGGTGGTTTGAGCACAGCGAGAACAGCCATACGCTGGTGCTGGCGGATGCCATCAATGGTCATAAAGCGTGCCCTGACTCGCCACTGGTGGAGTGGCACCAGGAAGGGCTGAAACTGGATAAGGAATTTATCCACACCATTACGGCCAGTGAGAGGCTGCGTACTGGAAAGTGGGTGATGGACGATTTTGATTTTATGAAGCCTCGTTCGCTGCTTAAAAGTACCGTGGCCAGTCCGCGTGATACCGGTCATGCTGAATACGAGCATTACGAATGGCCTGGTGATTACTTCACTACGGGCGAAGGCGAGATGTTGACGCGTATTCGTATGGAAGCGCAGCGTAGCCCAGGCAGCCGGGCACATGGGGCCGGTCATATCCGTACCCTCATGACCGGGTACACCTTTACATTGATGAATCACCCGACGGCAGAAATTAATCAGGAATACCTGCTGGTACAGACCACGCTGTTTTTACGGGACAATGCGCAGCACAGCGGCCAGGATCAGCATTTTACCTATGTCACCACGTTTGAACTGCACCCAACCAGCGAAGTTTACCGCCCACAGCGAACCCTGAGCAAACCCCACACCAAAGGCCCGCAGAGCGCCATCGTCACCGGCCCTGCGGGGCAGGAAATCTGGACGGACAAATATGGACGGGTGAAGGTGCAGTTTGGCTGGGATCGTTACGGTAATAATGACGAAAACAGCTCCTGCTGGATCCGCGTCAGCTATCCGTGGGCAGGGAAAGGATTCGGCATGATCCAGATCCCGCGCATCGGCCAGGAAGTGCTGGTGGATTTCAAAAACGGCGACCCGGATTTACCGATCATTGTAGGGCGCACCTACAACCAGGACACCATGCCGCCGTGGGGGCTACCGGGCATGGCGTCGCAGAGCGGGATATTCAGCCACTCGTTACAGGGGGGGCCGACCAACGGAAACATGCTGCGCTTTGACGATAAAACGGGTGCGGAAGAAGTGAGGTTTCTTGCGGAGAAAGATCTGAATACCGTCGTGAAAAATAACGAAACACACACGGTAAAGGCAGATCGGACGAAAATCATCATTCATAACGAAACATCCACGGTAAAAATCGACCGCACGGAATTTGTTGATGGTAAGCATACCGAAACCATCAAAGGCAACCGGAATATTACCGTAACGGAAGGCGACCAGTCTCTGACGGTGAAAACGGGTAAACGCGAGGTGACGGTAGAAACGGGAACCTGCACGGAGACGGTAGAAGGGAATATCACCATCACGTCAAAAACCGGGGCGATACACCTTACCGCAGCAACGCAGATAAAGTTGACTGTCGGAAAAAGCACTCTTGTTATGAATTCAGACGGCACTATCACCCTCGATGGACCCACCCATCTGGCGCTAAATCCACAGTAATCCATTTCATTAATTTTCAGGGAAAAATAACAATGCAATATCTCATTAATGAAGGGCATTTCACTCTGCCGGGAAACTGGCAGGACAGCAGTATGAATATTCTGACGCCAGTACTAAGTGCGGTTGCCGGAGCAAATGTAGTTGTCACTCGTGAAATATTGCCGGAAGGCGCGCAGTTTGATGACTATCTGGCGGTGCAGAAAAAGAAATTCCGTACCGAACTGTCGAAAATGGTGTTCACCGTAGAAGAACGCTGTCATGTGCAGGAGCGCCCGGCGGAATACTGGGAATTTAGCTGGGATAACAAGGGGGTGATGATACAGCAGTTGCTGCTGGTAATCCTGAACGAGCGACAAGTACTGACGCTGACCTATTCCTCAACGCAGGCGCTGGCAGAGGAGGATCGTAAAGCGATGCGGGGAGCATTATTGAATTTTTGTTTTGGAATGCCACAGGATAAATAACCCAGCCAGTTCAGCGGGAAGGACGAACAGATGACGGAAAAAAGCGCGCAGGAGAAGTTAGCGGAGCTGGATCAACGGGACAGTAATGCCGAAACAGTGGAGAGTATTGCTACCACAGGACATATTGCCAGTACTGGAATAATGGCTGTCAGTATGGTGGGAGCAACGGCAAAGGTAGGACTGGCAGCCGCAGCAGCAAACACCTGTGCAGCCGGAATAGCCAAAGCTGTTGCAGGATTTGGAGGCCCTTTGATTGCCGGACTGGTTGGCGGGATGCTGGGGGGATGGCTGGGCACCAAAGCAGGTGACTGGTTCATGGATACCTGGGGTAAAGATCACGCAGTTTCCGGCCCAACAGATATACCTGCGTGTGTGGGTCATCACATTGTTCATAACAATTCCTTTCTGGGTGCTATTGGTGGGTTAATCGGTGGACTTATTGTAGGGATTGCAGTGGGAGCTCTGGTTGTCGCTACAGGGGGCGCGGCATTGGGTGTGCTGGCTGCCACCGTTGCTGCCGGGGCCGGGGGATTAGCTGGTGGATTTGTCGGTGGCGCAGCGATGGTAATTGGTTCCCGCTGGGCATCTGAAACCGGACAGATTGTAGAAGGCTCTCCTAATGTTTTTTTTGAAGGAAAAGCGGTAGCTCGCGTCACTGATCCGGTTGAATGTAGTAAGGATCCGGGCAGTCCTCCTCCACAGATAGTGGAAGGGAGCAAAATTATTTCCGTCAACAGCCTGCCGCTGGCGCGTAAGGGCCATAAAATTACCTGCTCGGCAGTTATTCAGGAAGGATGTAAAACCATTACGGCTGATAAGACGACCGGACAGTATGGGCCGATTAATGCCGATATGACGGTGCTGGAGCAATCTGTTGTATCAAGTCTGGAAGTGTTAACAGCTCTATGGGGAGCAAAGCAGTTAAACAGAGCCGCAAATGAGCGTATCAGTCAGGGGTTCAGCGATCCGGTGGATACCGGAACGGGTGAATATCTGGATTACCGAACTGATTTCAACTATCCGCATATTTTACCGCTGACGCTGAAACGTGCTTATACAGGCCGACATCCGGTTAGTGGTTTGCTGGGCAGTCGCTGGTTGTGTAACTGGTCGCAGTTTCTGGAGTTCGATTGCAACGGGAAAAACGTCACCTACTTTGATGCTGAGGGGCTATGTCCGGCCTACTCCACGGAGCAGGCACCATACAGTAGCCGTAACCTGCTTGTCCCGCACTATCGCCTCCTGGGAAACCGTGAGCGGGCTATTATCTTCGACGAATACTCACAATTGGGTTATATCTTTACGCCCATCTCCCCCGGCGCACGCCGCCTGCGGCTAACGGCAATAAAAGACCGCAACCGCAACGAAATTCGCTTCACCTATAACGTCATCGGCCAACTGACAAACGTAACCCACAGCAGCGGCCTGAATCTGCGGGTGATGTGTGGCCCGCAGGGGCAGATATTTCGTGTGATCGACGAGTCAGACGGAAGCGAGCTGGTGCGCTATGACTATATCAGTCACGGCGATGAACAGCGACTGAGCGATGTGCAGACCCGCTTTAATGGCGCGTTGCATTATACCTATACCGAACAGGGCTGGCTGAGTTCCTGGCGCGACAACGGCCCGACGCACTTCCACCTGCGCTATGACGATGAAGGCCGGGTGACTGCCACAGGCACACAGGAAGGCCTGTATAACGACACCTTCCGCTACTTCCCGGAGGAGCGCAGAACCGATTACACCGATGCCACCGGAGCCACCACCACGCTGTGGTTCGATGAGTCCTGGCTGCTGAAAAAACAGCGTGACCCGCTGGGGCGTATCACTGAATGGGAGCGTAACGAATACGACCAGCCGCTGTGTATTCGCCAGCCGGGTGGGCGCATTACTCAGATAAAACGCGATTATGCCGGGCGTATCCTGAGCGAAACGGACGAGAACGGGCGTAAACGTGAATGGCAGTGGGATGAATTTGGTCAGGTTACGGCATACCAGGACCACCGCACCACGGCGGCGTACCACTATAACGCCGAAGGGAATCTTATCCGCCGGGAGGTGAACGGGCAGAACTGGCAGTACCGTCATACCGAAGACGGTCTGCTCAAGGAGATACAGTACCCGGACGGCAGCCACGAACAGTGGAGCTACAGCGCTCACGGTGGCCTGCTTTCCCATACCGATGGTGAAGGCCGCACAACCCATTACACGGAAGACCGCTGGCTGCGGCTGACGGGGCTGGTGGATGCTGAAGGGCGCAGCGTGAACTGGCAGTACCGCCCCGGTGCCGATAACCCGCATGAGAAACTGAGCGCAGTAATCCGGGCCGACGGTGGCGCTGAAACCTTCCGCTATGATGGTGAAGGCAAAATCACTCTCCACACCGGGGCCATGGGCCAGACCACGCGCTACCGCCACGGGGCATTTGACCTGCTGCGGGAATTGGAGGACGCGGGCGGGCAGCGGATACTTTGCGACTACGATGGTGCCGCAAGGCTCACGCAGCTTACGCGCAGCGGCAACCAGCAGTGGCGGCTGTACTACGATGCGGCGGGCCAGATGGCCGGGGAGGAGGACTGGTCGGGACGCAGAACCGTCTATATCCGTGATGAACAGGGCCGGCTGGCAGAAAAACACCGCCCGGACGGCAGCGTATGGCGCTATGCGAGGGATGAATATGGACGTGTAACCGCCATCAGCGGCGAGCATCAGAAACTGTGTTATCAGTACGACCGCCATGACCGGATGGTGAGCGCGCAGGTGTATGAGCGCAGCGACGCCGGTGAAGCAGGTTACACGCTCACCAGCGAAGTGACACTGGAGTGGGATGAGCATCACCGTCTGGTGGCTGAAGAACAGGACGGCCAGCGCACGGAGTACCGCTATGATGAGGCAGGGCGGCTGGCGGGCACCACTACGCCGGACGGGGAAACACAGAGAGAATACGACGCTTCGGGTATTCTGACGGGCTACCGCAGCAACGGCCACCGGATGGACTTCGGTCATTCCCTGGCAGGTCTGGAAAAAAACCGGCGTTACCGGCCGGAGGATGAGGAAAGCTTGCTGGCACAGACGCCGCTGAACCATGCGGTATATATGCAGGAGCAGGGATACGACGCCTGCGGGCGTACGGCATGGCAAAAACAGGGCGCAGAGCGGCTGGCAGGCAGCCACCAGAGCGTGGCGTCGTGGCGACCGCTGGGCGAACACCGCTACGCGTGGGATAAATCGGGCCGCCTGACCGGGCATGAAGTGTGGTCGAAAACGCGTACGGAGCGGGAAACGCGTTACCAGTATGACGCCCGCGACCAGATAACCAGCGTACTGCGGCTGGACGCTGACGGCCCGGCGCAGGAAGAGCGCTACCGCTATACGGTAAATGAGCAGATAGCCGAAAGCCGGATAAACGGCATTCTGTCGCAGCACCAGTACAGCCGTGAATGTGTGACACAGGCGGGCGACAGCCGCTACGAATACGACGGCTGCGGCAGGGTGACAAAGCGCACCGAACAAAAACGCGGCTTCCGCCCCCAGGTGTGGCGCTACCGCTGGGATGACTTCGACCGGTTACGCGAGATAAAGACACCGGACGGTGAAGTGTGGCAGTACAGCTACGACGCCTTTGGCAGACGAACGGCAAAACGTAACATCGTCCGGGCGGCGTGGAAGCAGCAAAGCCACGCCGTCAGTGAAGTTCGCTATCAGTGGCTGGGCATGGCGCTGTCGGCCAGTGAGAAACGGTATGCAGACGGCAGTCCGGCACTGCGGGAGCAGTGGCACTACCGTGGCGGGTTCGAACTGCTGGCAAAGGAAAGCCGGGCAGCGAATGATGACCGGAGCCATTTTTACCCGGTAGTGACCGGCCCGGACGGCGCACCGCAGGAGATGTATAGCGCGAACGGGCGGAAGGTGTGGACGAAACACCGCAGCCTGTGGGGGCTTCCGGCAGCGAACGACTCGCCGGACAGTGAGCGTGAAAGCTGCGATGCGGGGTTCATGGGCCAGTGGCAGGATGAAGAGAGCGGGCTGTGGTATAATTTACACCGCTACTACGACGCCGGGACGGGGCAGTATTTAAGTCCGGATCCGCTGAAACTGGCGGGCGGGCTGAACACGCAGTCATATGTGCATGACCCGGTGGGCTGGTGTGATCCGTGGGGTTTAGCCGTCTGCCCTAGGGATGAACTTGGGCAGTTTGCTTCAGGTGAAGAACCTGTAGTTCATAACCGAAAGAGTGAATATCCAAGCAGTTACCGAGCAGGGATAAAGGATAAAGTACTTGATGCTCATACGATCCTAGATGGTCCAAATAAGGGGAAAATAATGACTGCGGATGGTCAAGTTATAGAAAGAACGGATCAGGGAATTACAATTGAGCATCAAAAACCTGTAGTTGAACACTGGAATGAAACAGGTTATAACTCCACAAGGGCAGAAAGGAACGATTTCTATAATGATACAAACAATATGTCTATATTGCTTCGTCCTGAAAATAGTTCGGGTGGTGGGGAAATGGCTGCGGCCGGAATTAGGTATAGACAGGATGTAGGTTCAGACTATTCGAGGTGAGATAATTTATGATTACTTATGATGATTTGGTTAATGGGTTTGGTGAATCAGTTGAGGAATTAGGAAAAAAATTATTCAAATTTAGGATCGAATTACCAAAGTTCACGATTTTTTATTATTTATTAAGTGCCGACGGCATAGGTGATATTTTGTTGTCATCTAAAGGATGTGAAGATGATAAATTTGCTTTTAACCTATATGCCCAACTGTCATTAACAGAAACTATTTATGCTCTAAAAAAAACAAATATTCATTATAATGTGTATGGTTTTGATTCGCTTCTATTGATTCCGCCTAACTATCATAATAATTTACGTGGGATACTGGATAACAAAAGAGATAACCTTGTACTGTGTGCTCCTATATTTCATTATGAATTTTCAGGGAAGGAATCAGTGGATGAGTTTCGAGAAATGAGTACTAAAAGAGTTTTTATAAATGAGTGGAATCGCAAGCCAGTTCCTAAACTTTTGATTCAATTCAATAATCCAAGAACTGGAACTGGTACAATAGATAATAGATTTGTTTTAACTAATTTTTCATATCTGATGTCTGAGATTAATAATCTTAATGGTGTGACGCATGGTTTTATTAATGTGATGAATTATCTGGATGAAGTTATTCGTATCACGTCTGGTACTACTAATGTTTACCGTCTGAGTTCAGCTACGGGCGAAGAAGATATGAATGGGGATATTTTAAATGAAAGAATTAAAGAGTTTTTGACAAAATAATTATGAACCAACTTTGAATAAAATATGCTCGATTATTTGACTGTGCAAACAATAATTTTACGATGCGGACGGTGGCTGACGGGGGAACCGCGAGCGAATGTTTGCGCTGAATGTATGCGGGGATTCTCCCGGATCTTTGCCTGTACTTACAGGCGAAAATCCGGGGATATCAATTTTATGGCTCGATCAGATCTTCGATAAAGAGCACGCCATCAGCAGTACGCAGCCAGCGTGGAGCTTTCAGTTTTGCTGCAAAGAACCAGACCAGTTCGCACAGTAATCCAGTGAGGGATTGTTGTGTTTCCGATCCCTGCGCCCGTTCCGTCAGAAGCTGGAGCAGCGTCAGGCAATACTCACACAACTGTTCGGGGTTTGGCTCAAAGCGCGGAAACGAGGTCGGCAGATCATCAAGCGTCAGGCTGTCCACCAGATGGGACGGAATGGGATCGTTCAGCGTGGGAGACAGAATGGAGAGACAGGCGCGAAGACGCCCATATAGCGCCATTTTCAGCGCTGGATCGCGACATTCAATCAGGGTTTCAGCGAAACGGTCACAGTGATCGGCCAGGTCAGTGAAATCGGTGGCAGAACTGAAAGGAATGGACAGTAAATCATAATCAGGGGTGAGGATTGTAGCCATAAGGCAACCTCCACTAAGTGATTTTAATACCGCCAACGGAGAGGCTAATCTCACGGGTGGCGGAACCAGACGAGGTTAGCCTTACCGGCCTTAGCAGGGAAAGATCACGTAACGCTGCTTTTTTGTACTAAACAATTCGCATTTTATGT
>NZ_JABWMS020000103.1:0-8314 GCF_013369155.2 Escherichia sp. 94.0001
TTTCTGAACAGGGTAATAGTACACGTATTAACAGATTATGTCAGAAGGCCCCGGTGATGCCTTCTGACGATAGATTAATGTTGTATTCTATTGGTATCTGGAGACCATATGGCAACAGTTACAGTATATTCTCCCCGCTGTAATTCCTATAAAGTGTACCGTTATGATCACAGCACCTCAGATCATGAGCGTTTCCAGTGCTAATCCTGCAAACGTGTATTTCAACTGAATTACATCTACGAAACCCGAAAACCAGGCATTAAAGAGCAAATTGTTGAAATGGTTCATAACGGAGCCGGGGTTCGCGATAGCTCCAGAACGCTGAAGGTGGATATCAACACCGTCATTCTCACTTTAAAAAACGCTCACCACGTAAAGTAACCATATCTCCAGCCGCCAGTGTCGATGTGGCACTTATCTGTGAACTTGATGAACAATGGAGTTTTGTCGAAAACAAAGCTCGTCAGCAGTGGCACTGGTACGCGTATAAGACCAAAGCTGACGGTGTGCTGGCTTACACTTTTGGTCCTCGCACTGATGAAACATGCCGTGAGTTGCCGGAATTCCTGAAGCCATTCTCCGCAGGCATGATAACCAGAGACAACCGGAGCAGTTATACCAGAGAAATGCCACAGGATAAGCATCTTGTCGGCAAGATATTTACCCGGCGCATTGAGCGCAACAATCTGACACTTCGTACTCACATCAAACGACCTGCCCGGAAAACGATTTGCTTTTTACGCTCCCTGGAAATTCACGAAAAGCCATTGGTTCATTTATCGAAAACACATGTACTACTGACAGGAGTCATTACCAGGGCCTCTTTTGCTGTTTTTTTGCCATGAATGATAATGAGAATCGACAGCGATAAGGGAAAAGTAAAATAACACTAATGCTGTCGTTTTCTATCATATTGATTTTTAATTATTTATTGTCTTTTTTCTCAACCCATTTTTTTACGCAGACAAATTTACCCGGGGAATACAAACTGTAACGACAGTTCACCACACTATGGGGGATAAAATGCCAGATCAATCCGGACACTGCAGGACTCCTTCACGCATCTTACGGATGCCTGAACTGAGCCAATTGTTAGGTATATCTCGTTCGACAATTTACGAAAAAATGAATCCGTTATCGAAATACTACGATGCAACCTTCCCCAGGCCGGTACGTCTTGGTAGTGGTTCTGTGGGCTGGCGTTCATCAGCTATTGACGAATGGCTTACTTTACATACTGTACCTGCCAGATCAGCAGTCAAAGGTGTTAATGACGAAGTGAGACATACGCTTTCTTCAGATATGACCATGAGCAGATAAGTTTTTGTCATCACGTGATCACCTCAGGAGGAAAAAGAAGCATAAGAACAATTTAGCCAGAAGTTTAATTGATAAACAGAATTTCCAGCATTCATTGTTGAAAGAGCAGCTATTGTCGCTATTGTAGCGGTAATTGCTGCTATAACCGAAACGTATTACGAAAAAGGAAGCATTTATGCCTTACATCAAACCGGATATGTCGTATTCAGTATATGCATGACCATCAATGATAGGGAAGGCAATAATTAAAGCTCAATACAATAAACAAGTACCTCTGACTCTGGTTGCAATGTCAGTATTAACAGCGATGTCAATTGCCTGTCAGAATCAGGTTGACGTATGCAGTCCCGGAAATTTACGTGGGGCCGTTAATATTTACACTATGGTTCTGGAGAAAGGGAAAAGACCGGGGGAAAGGTATTAGTGAAATAATTTCCGGAGGTATTAAGAATGAGAAATATGAATGATATTTCGTGGTGAATAATACAGTCTTCACTGAATTAACCTTATCGGTTTATTAAACATCAGATCTACAAATGCTCTGTATTTCTCAGAGCATCAGGTCTGAATAGCAGCTATTTTCGCTATTGTAGCGGGATTTGCTGCTATTTTACTAACCCATTAATGAAAAGAGAGGCTTTTATGTGCTTACTTGCACCAGAAAATCCTTATCCGATATATGCACTACCACCGCTGGTGAGAAATGCAATAATTGAAACTCAAAAAAATACACAGGCACCTTTGGCTATGGTGGCAACATCCGCATTAACAGCGATCTCAATTGCCTGTCAGAATCAGATTGACGTGTGCAGACCTGGAAATTTACATGGGCCTGTTAATCTTTACTCTCTGATTCTGGCTGATTCCGGTGAAAGGAAAACGACCGTGGATAAAGTGTTTATGAAAGCATTTTATCTCAGGGATGAAGCCCTGGCGGATGAATACGCGAAACTGGTTGAGAATTACAGTACAGAAAAGGAAATATGGGAGCAAAAACAAAAAGCGCTGGAATCAAAATTTCATAAAGAGATTCGTGCCGGTAAAGATTACAAGGCAACAGAATCAGAGCTTGAAACGCATCTGAATAAACCTCCTGTTCCGCCGCAGATACGTCGAACAATTTTTAATGAGACAACGATAGAGGGAATGTTAAAATATTACTCCGATAGCAATCGCTCTTTTGCTCTTGTATCCAGTGAAGGGGGGGTAATTTTTGACAGCCGGGCCATGAGTAAACTGGGAATTATTAACACTTTGTGGGATGGAGGTTCTCTTTTCATCGACAGGAAATCATCTCCCGGAATTAATTTGAAGGAGCCAAGACTGACGATATCGGTGATGATTCAGCCTGATGTTTACCACAAAGGTTTTTGTACGCGAAAAAAAGAAATTGTGAAAACGTCAGGACATCATGCAAGGTTTTTGATGTGTCAACCAACATCAACGCAGGGGACAAGGATAATAACCGGAGATAATTATTCATCACAGTATCAGGATTTGTTTGAAGAGAGGATCAATGAGCTTATTGATGAAAGTCTGGCGATGAGTGGTGAACGACGTTGCCTTCACTTTTCTCCTCAGGCTGCCAGAATCTGGACGGATTATTACAATGATGTGGAATCGAAGCTGGGGGGATTGGGGCCTTTAAGACATTGCCGGGAATATGCTGCTAAAAATGCAGAGTATATGGCAAGACTGGCAGGACTTATTTACCATTCGAGCGGTGAAGAGGGGGAGATTTCCCCTTACACTGCAGAAATGGCGAGAGAATTAGCAATATGGTACGGTAATGAGTATGTGCGGTTGTCTAATCCGTTAACTTTTGACAACTCTGCCCTGACCGTACCTGTGCGACTCATTCCAGAGGAGCTTGAACTTTTCAACTGGATAAAAAGCTATTGTATTGAGAAGGGGATCCTCTGTATGAAAAAAAATGACATTTTACAGCGTGGTCCGAACCGTTTCCGGAAAAAGGATAAAATCAACTGGTTACTGGATTTACTGTATGAACAAAACAGAGTTGTACCGGTTATTGAGGGAAAAACGTTGTGTGTCGCACCTAACTTTGACCTCTGAACGACTTAATCGTTGAGTACATATAGTCTCCTCTGCTACTTGCGGAGGAGACTAATGTCTTTACCATGTCAGCGTTGTATTAGAAAACTCTGGTACAGGTCAGTCAGTAAATATAACTGGTGTAACCACTATTTACTATTGGATAGAGTGTTACTCAGGATATTGTCGGCTTTAGTCTGAGGTGAGGTGGGGCCTTCATTGTTTTCGTGTTCAATAAATAATTTAGGTTAATTAGTATTATTAGTGGAAGTTATGTGATCTGTTATGTTGTCTTGTACGCACTTAACACTGGTTACGTACCGGAACACTATTAGAGTATGTTATGGCTCTGTTACAGTTTATAGGTATGAAAAAATATAATCTTTCCTGTATGAAATAATATTCTTATGGTGTGTGGGGTATGGTCTGTATACCATCATTTTTATGGTGAAGTTAAATATCTGTAGAGGCCTCAAGCTGGGTCGCTGTTTTTACTTAATGGTACAGAAGTATTAATAGCGGTGTTGCCTGTGGCTACCCGATACTGGCTTTTGTGAATGTCAGATTACTTCCTGTAAGTGATTGAATGGTACTTCCTTAAACTCAATTCTATGAGGTGTGTTTTTACCATTGTAATTCGTACTGGTCCTCAGTTTAAGTGAGTCTTACTGTACTCTGAAATATTACCTCTTTGGAGTAATGAGGTAATACGAAACAGTTTTATCAGGTTGTCTGTGCTGCTGGTTACCTCGTTTATTAATGCCGCGGTACGGCGTTTCTGTACTCTCAGTATTTATGTAATTCCACCTTCCTGTAACTTTTATAAAGTAAGGACTATAAAATGTATAATGCTAATCCCAATTACGAAATGGACTTCATGATTCTGAAAGACGTGAATGAACACATGGAAGGTCTGTTTCAACGTTTTTCTAAACTGTTACCTTTCAGAATTGATTTTGCCTACAGGAAAGACACGCCCAGTTTTGGTCATTCCTGTAGGCACAGTATGTGTATTGAAATGCACCGCTTACTTAGTGAAACCCAAACGATGCTGGCGGGATATTACTGGGTAATGGAATATACGTCAAACAAGGGACTTCATATTCATTTTATCGGCTACCTGGATGGGCAACGTCACAACAAATCTTATCGGATATCCAGGCAACTGGGAGATATCTGGAGGCGGATCACGGAAGGGGAGGGTTATTTTCACCTGTGCAGGGCTAAAGACAAATACCCGGTGCGTATCGATCACGTAATTCACTATAGTGATAAATCTGCGGTAGACGACTTACGTTACGCCCTTAGCTATCTGGCCAAACAGGATCAGAAAGAACACGGTATTATTCTGAGGCGTAGCAGGCTTCCCGAAAAAAGTAACCGGGGCCGACCACGACATAACTGAATTACAGCTGTATTAGGTATTAGAATTAAGTTTCTGTAAGTTGTTGGGAGGTGCTTGAGTTAATAGGCAGAAGAGGGCGGGGCGCTTTGTCATCAGTGTAGGGGACCCGAATTTCTGCCGTGGTGCCTCAGTGGATCGGATACAGGTAACGAATATGGTTCATAAATCTGACAGTGATGAATTAGCTGCATTGAGGGCAGAAAATGCCCGTCTGGTCTCATTACTTGAAGCTCATGGGATTGAATGGCGACGTAAACCGCAGACTCCTGTGCAGCGCGTTTCTGTATTATCCACCGACGAGAAGGTTGCATTATTTCGTCGGTTGTTTCGTGGGCGTGATGATGTATGGGCACTTAGATGGGAAAGTAAAACCAGCGGCAAATCAGGGTACTCTCCTGCCTGCGCTAACGAATGGCAGGCGAGAATATGCGGTAAACCCCGGATAAAATGTGGGGACTGCGCTCACCGTCAGTTGATTCCTGTATCCGATCTCGTCATCTACCACCATCTGGCCGGTACCCATACTGTCGGGATGTATCCGTTGCTGGAAGATGATTCCTGTTATTTTCTGGCAGTTGATTTTGATGAAGCTGAATGGCAGAAGGATGCATCCGCATTCATGCGATCCTGTGATGAGCTGGGTGTACCTGCTGCGCTGGAAATATCCCGTTCACGTCAGGGGGCGCATGTCTGGATATTTTTTGCCTCACGAGTTTCGGCCCGCGAAGCTCGCCGTCTGGGGACTGCTATTATTAGCTATACGTGTAGTCGGACCCGACAGCTGCGATTGGGGTCTTATGACCGATTATTTCCTAATCAGGATACTATGCCAAAAGGGGGATTTGGTAATCTCATAGCGTTACCTCTGCAAAAAAGACCGCGTGAATTGGGGGGAAGCGTTTTTGTTGATATGAATCTCCAGCCTTATCCTGATCAGTGGGCTTTTCTTGTATCGGTGACCCCGATGAATGTGCAGGATATTGAACCGACGATATTACGGGCTACAGGGAGTATCCATCCTCTGGATGTGAATTTTATCAACGAAGAAGACCTGGGTACGCCGTGGGAAGAGAAAAAATCATCAGGAAACAGACTGAATATTTCTATTGCAGAACCGCTGAAAATCACGCTGGCAAACCAGATCTATTTCGAAAAAGCGCAATTACCTCAGGTGCTGATTAACCGACTTATTCGGCTGGCAGCATTTCCGAACCCTGAGTTTTATAAGGCTCAGGCAATGCGTATGTCAGTCTGGAATAAGCCCCGTGTTATAGGTTGTGCGGAGAATTACCCGCAACACATTGCGTTGCCCCGGGGATGTCTGGACAGCGTATTATCTTTCCTTAGGGACAACAATATTGCTGCAGAATTAATCGATAAACGATTTGCCGGGACGGAATGTAATGCCGTTTTTATGGGAAACCTCAGAGCGGAGCAGGAAGAGGCCGTTTCGGCATTACTCCGTTATGACACTGGTGTGCTTTGTGCGCCAACGGCTTTTGGTAAGACAGTTACCGCAGCGGCAGTGATTGCCAAGCGGAAAGTGAATACACTGATACTGGTACACCGGACTGAATTGCTGAAGCAGTGGCAGGAGCGTCTCGCGGTGTTTCTGCAGGCCGGTGACAGTATTGGTATTATCGGGGGAGGTAAACATAAACCCTGTGGCAATATTGATATTGCGGTGGTGCAGTCCATATCCAGACAAGGAGAAGTTGAACCTCTGGTCAGGAATTATGGGCAAATCATTGTGGATGAGTGCCATCATATTGGCGCGGTTTCATTTTCTGCGATTCTGAAGGAAACGAATGCCAGATATCTGCTTGGCCTGACGGCAACACCAATCCGACGGGATGGTCTGCATCCCATTATTTTTATGTACTGTGGTGCCATTCGCCATACAGCGGTCCGCCCGAAGGAAAGCCCACATAATCTGGAGGTACTGCTCCGTTCCCGTTTTACATCTGGTCATTTACCATCGGATGCGAGAATCCAGGATATTTTCAGAGAAATTGCTCTGGATCATGACAGAACGGTGGCGATAGCTGAAGAAGCCATGAAAGCTTTCGGGCAGGGGCGAAAAGTTCTGGTACTGACTGAACGTACAGATCATCTGGATGAGATAGCATCAGTGATGAATTCACTGAAATTGTCTCCCTTTATTCTCCATGGTCGACTATCGAAAAAAAAGCGTGCGATGCTGATATCCGGGCTGAATGCTCTTCCTCCCGATTCTCCTCGAATTTTGTTGTCAACAGGCAGACTTATTGGTGAGGGATTTGACCACCCTCCGCTGGATACGCTGATTCTTGCCATGCCTGTGTCATGGAAAGGGACATTACAGCAGTATGCAGGGCGTCTTCACAGAGAGCATACCGGTAAAAGCGATGTCAGGATCATTGATTTTGTGGATACCGCGTATCCTGTGCTGCTCAGAATGTGGGATAAACGTCAGCGGGGTTATAAAGCGATGGGGTACAGGATTATAGCTGACGGCGATGAATCAGTGATTTAATTTTAAGGAGTACTTTACCCTTTTTAAATAATTTGAGCTCCCCGGGTTGTTCGGGCAACAAAGAGTCCCAGTATACAGGCTTCAGGAATATGTTGTAGTATCAGGCTTTTCATCGCTTTAAAATGACTACCGGCAGTGAGAACGTCATCAAAAATAACAATCTAGGGCCTGCACCCTTCCAGTAATTGTTCATCCAGTTGGTAGTTTGCCATAATCGCTTCTGGTAAGGGCCGGTTTGTTGCGGTATGAGAGGCTATTGTTGATACGTTTTGCACAACCAGTTCCCAGAAATCCAGCCATGGTTCGTAGGTTTGCGCAATTCGCAGAATTTCTGTCATACGGTCATCGTAAGCGGCATCTGTACGGCATTTGGATGGTGGTACGGGAACAAATGTGTATTCCTCAAGATTACCGATATTTGATATGAGCATCTGAGCAACATACTCAATAGCAGCCTTTTTATAGTGGTAATCAGGCTACGAAAGTACAGCGTTTTATAAATTGTCTCAGGTGATATTCGCAGCGTTTTTTGACGTGGTTTTGTTCGCCTTAACCATCCTGATATTTGCTCTGGAGACCATTTCATCTCCAGCTTTTCCAGAACAAGCTTTCGCAATGGTAAATTTTGATCCAGTAAGCACGGTTTTGGCCTTTTCGCCATTCTGTTGGCTCGGTTATTAGCATCAACAGCTTTGTAATAGCGTCTGCCCCGATTACGCGTAAGCGTACAGCGAGGGCCGTATTGACGGGGATGTGTTATTCAGCTGGCAGTGCTATGCGCTACGGAAGCAGTTCGCTGACCCGGTTGACCGGCCAGTCTGCTATGACGCCAGGCACATGGCGAAGGTAGCTTTCTGGATCCACGTCATTCAGTTTGCACGTCCCGATCAGGCTGTACAGTAGCGCTCCCCGCTCACCACCATGATCAGAGCCGAAGAACAGGAAGTTTTTACGACCCAGACTGACCGCCCGCAGGGCATTTTCAGCGATGTTGTTGTCGATTTCCACCCAGCCATCGT
>NZ_JABWMS020000104.1:0-8024 GCF_013369155.2 Escherichia sp. 94.0001
ATTATATTGTCACATCTTCCAACAAAAAATCCCTTATTCCAGGTTCCTGTACTTTCATCTTCAAATTTTTTGCAGTAAATAATTTTTTAAATATTCTAATTTCTGGTTTTATCATGCCAAGAAAATAAATGTTTTTTTCATCCTGAATCAACAGAACAGGTAATACATCAAGATCGATATCTGCAACCATATCAGGGTGCTTATCAATATCCAACCAGACAAAACAATCAGCAGTGTACTCCAGAGACATTTTGGAGAAATCATCTTGCCAGACCTGACAGGATGAACACCAACTGGCACACATGCATACAATCAGACGGCGACCTTCATGGAGCATCTTGTTTATCTGAATTGCATCATCACCGGGAAGCAAGTAATTTTTCTTACCGTTCATAGCAACATTCCTTAATTTCGTATATCCATTCTCGGAACCGTGGCATCACCAGTGGCCAGATGCCATGATGCTGCGAAACGTGCTGCCTGAGTCGCTGTTGATAACAACTCATGACACCATTCAGTTGATGGTTTTTTTCCATAAATAAGTGGACCAGAGGGGAGATTTAGTGCTCTGGAGTCAGCAATTACGGCAGGAGCGTTAGGCCGCACAAGCCCGATATCCATGTCATCAGATTTAAAACTTAGAGGTTGATCATCATTATTATTTGTTGTTTCAGTTTCCTGTATACAGTGTTCTGGTGTGGTCATATCCAGCCCGGAAATGAACCCAATTGACCAGAATGCCAGGCGAGCGGTATGTTCTGTTTTAATAGCATCATAAAGAATGGGAAGTTGTGCTGCGTCACCATGATAAGTAAGGATCAGCAAACGTAAACGCTCTGGTATGGAACTCATGATGTTGTCTAAACGTGGATCACCCTGTGGCAGGCATAGCCCTGTCATACGAGCAATATATTCCAATTTCCGGCGAGAAATAACCGCAGCCAGTCCTCGCTGAGGCGCATTCTGCAAATGGAAAAGCAGGAGATTATGTAGTTCATACACGATATCAGTACAAGGTGACAGCCAGGCCAGTGCAAGTATAGCTTCTTCTCTTACGCCGGGTTCATGGTCAGACAGAATATTGATTATGGCCGACTGCCAGTTATGCAGACGCAATTTCCCTACAAGATAACAGCAACTTGCGCGTATTCGTGGGTTTTTATGTGCGAATAATGGAGACAGATCCTCCCGTGGAGCTATTCCGGCAATTGCTGAAGCACGTAGCCAGGCCTCAAGCATCAGATCATCTGAAACTGAATCCTGACGCCAGTGTGTAAGGATTAATCGGGCTTGCGGCTCAGGTAGCCAGGCCAGAGCTTCTGTCATACCTCGTAATGACGGTTCAATATTTCTAGTGGCGATTCTATGCAACTGTGCAATATACGATTTGTCATTCTGTTCCAGCGCCAGTAACCAGCAAACAAAGGCTTCACCTTCAGATTTCCAGCGTGAGTAATTTTTAAATGCTGCATCCCAGCCATCATGACCTGCTGCCCGTAATCCATCCAGATGCGCGTTTAACTGACGATGAAAATGATAACGTTTCTGTGTGGTAATGAGTGGTGAATAACAACCGATATCAATTTGTTGCCAGTAAAACACGGCATCCCTGGCATGTTGCTGTATCAGTGGTTTTATAACACTAATGTCCATTTAATTTCCTGTATTCAAAATAAATATATAAATAGCATCTCCATTATTGCTATTCATCCAGCAGGGTATACATGCTCTGGAGATATCGTCTCGCGAATATTAAATATTCTTAATGGATATGCTTCTATTTTATGGGTTGTTTACTGCCTGTGTCATTTCATACTGTAAAAACAGGCTCTGCCATAAAATGCCATCATGAAAAGCCGCGCCACCTTCTCCCGCAACCAGCAGCACTCCGTCACCTACGGCCATACTCCCGGCACACACCATCACCTCATCCGGTAACAGTGGCTGCTCAATAACATCATCTTTAATAGTCCATATCCCATTATCAGATGTAACCCAAACCCTGTCCTGAAACCAGACCATATCATTAAAAGGAGTTGCCAGTCCTCCCGGGATTATTTGTTTCCACCGATTTCCTCTACCTTTGAATACAGCACCAGACTGAGCACCAATGTAAACCTCACCGTCCTTTCCACAGCAAACTGAATACAGAAACATATTGGTTGGAAATGCTATTTGACAGCAGATCCCGGTGGGCCTGCCACCATCTCTTCACAAGCTTATGCTTATTACATGCAAAACGTCCCGTTTTGCATCTTTGTGCCTACGGCACACCATGCTCTTTCCCTGACAATTGCCGCAGCACGCTGACCATTATCGGCACTCAGATGTAGCAGTCCTTTTTTTCCCGGACCATCGGTGCGGGACATCACAGACGTCAGATATGCCAGAATCAGTGGGCCGGAGGCAGCCCCAACCTCACCGGTACAGGAAGTGAGCATCAGATGAGGGTAATCCGCCACTTTATGTTCCAGAGAACGCAGGACAGCCAGGACGCGGGCTTTCATGCTTTTGCCCCGAAAGGCATGGTCATTCCGCATTGCATTTTTAAAGTTTTTTATCCATTATTTATTCTGATTAATAATCAAAATTGAAATCCTGTCTTTGAAATGTAATGGCAGTGCAACAATCACTATTCAGAACAGAAATCACCTTTCTCTGCCTGAACACAATTAATCAATATATCCCAGTGACCGTTCTCTAAGCGAGCTACACCATAATACCCAGCCAGAACCAGGGTTTTTTCTGTACAACTGATATAACCAGCACACATTTTTACCTCGCTGGGTAAATCTGGCTGAACAACATCATCCCCGATTATTTGCCACACACCATAATCAGACGTTGCCCAGACACAATTTTCATACCATACCATTTGCCTGAACGGTAAGGTTAACTCTCCCCGATGAATCATCTTCCATTGATCTTTTCGGCCTTTAAATACAGTACCGCTTTGCGCACCAATATAAACATAGCCATCCTGACCACAACAAATAGATTCAATGAGCATGTTGCTGGGAAAAAGAATTTGCCTCCATTCATCACCATCGAAATTCCAGATATCTCCTTTACCGCCTGCGGCATAGATATCATTTTCAGAGAAGCCATCCACACAACTAAATCCAGCAGCGTCCAGGAACAGCATCTGTTCACGGATTGTTTTAATTTCATCTTGCGCAGGGAGATGGATACCTTTATTTAGTTTCTCCCAATTATTTCTGTCTATCCTGCGAACAACACTACGTGCGGATCCTACAACATACAATCGACCACCAATAGTCCGGGTATTCCTAATGGCAAATTCATATGGGATCGGTTCTTCAAGCCCTTCAAAACCACTACCTATAGCAAAAACCTCATTTTCCATTGCAACGCCCACGTACTGACTGAATGGAATACTGGTTGTAGCCGAAAATATCTGGTCCATTCCTTCATAACCGCTGTATCCCCATTGCTCTCCTAATGGTTCATCAAAAAAAAAGGAAACAAATTTTTTTCTTGCCAGATGTTCTTCCATTACAGGGTCTATATCATCTCGCTTTTCTCGTGTAGTTATATAAATATAACCAGTGTCTCTTACTGCAACACCATTAATATAAAACCCTTTGAATATTTCATTGTACTCATCTTTAGTAATAATCATGTTTTTAATCTCACATTATTTTCATTTGTTTTTACTGGAGTAAGAGTATGGACGGGATTGTTTTCCACCCATGCCACTATTTGCATTTAATATATTAGGCTTACACATGTCTTTATAATATTCATCTAATTGTTTCTCAAGACATTTACGTTTACATAGAGATTCAGGAAAAGTTTCCATGACGGCATCAATCGCCATATCCCTGGCATCATCATAATCAATCTTATTACGATCACCGAACTTAAAAATACCCGGTTTTTTGTATTTGTTTATTTTATCCTTCAATTTACCATGCAATTGACCATGACTACCCCACTCAGGATTATTTGTTGTACCTTCAACACAAATTGTTGGTGCATTTTTATGTGCTTGAGTTTGATTATCCCGATAAGTCGGACAATTTGTATTGTCATAAAACATAGCGCCGGGTAAAACATGGTGCCCTGTTTGTCCAGGGCAGCATCCATGTCCTTGTAAATCTTCAGCCATATCATATGGAACAAAAATGCATTTCTTGGCTCTGGTACAGGGGTTGAGTCGGCTGAGCAGTGACATCATATCGGTTATTGCTTTTACAGGATTATCAACGGCATCTTTTAACATTTGCTCGACTTTCCCTGGCAGCACATTAAGTTCATCTCTTGCGGCACCTATAATATCCCAGGCATCATAAGCCTCTATTCCACCTTCAATTACTTCCAAAGCTGAGTCTCCAATAGTCCATATTGTCGCTGCGCCTTCTGTTACTATAGCTCCCACGCCAGCAGCAGCAGCTCCGCCCAAAGCTGCAACATGACGAATTCCTGCATTACGTGCTTTTCGTATAGCAATATCTTCCCCTGCCTCTATGGCCCGGTCGATAATTTCATCCTTAACTTCTTCTGCAATATCACCAATCTCGGTATTCAGAATGTTTTTTATATCGCTAAGCAGTTCTGATAAGTCTTCCTTAATTTTCGACAGGTCAAATGATCCGGGTTTTCCCCATAAACCATCACAATGTACCATCCAGTCGGCAGAATCTATTCCAACTTTCTTAAGCAAAGGTTCGAATTTTTTATATTTCTTTTCCTCCAATAATCTTTCAAGCATAGGTTTTTGGTTAGGATCTTTTTTGCAAGCTGACTTAACCTTATCATAGTTTTTCTTGCATTCGTCTATTAATACATCGTTATCAATATACTTATGTGGCGGTGTATTGGCCGTGGAACCATGATTATGTGTCATCAAATCTTCATGGCGCGGAACCTCCAGCCCTTCAAACTTGACATTAGGCGACCAGGATTTGAAATACGCTTTTCCTTTAATGACATGAGAAGCAACACCTTTCTGGAATCCCGGTGTTGCCGGAACATTCCCTTCACTGGTGGAAAAGTATGAGCGATCTTTCTGTGCCACCATCGACTTACAGATAAATACGGTAGCTGTTCCGTTCTGCAAATCCCGGGCATACGCCGTGTTGGAATAAGGCACAACGACCGGGCCTGTGGGCGGAGGAGGAGGGGACCAGCAGGGATCGGGAAATGCGCCAGCAGATTTCCCGTCAGACGCTCTGGAGCAGGCTTCCCGCCCGTTGATATAAACGTTAGTTTCCATACTATTTTCCTGTTTCCCTGATGAATGTCAGATATCAAATTCCTGCCACTGTACAATTGCCGCAGCACGCTGACCATTATCGGCACTCAGATGTAGCAGTCCTTTTTTTCCCGGACCATCGGTGCGGGACATCACAGACGTCAGATATGCCAGAATCAGTGGGCCGGAGGCAGCCCCAACCTCACCGGTACAGGAAGTGAGCATCAGATGAGGGTAATCCGGCACTTTATGCTCCAGAGAACGCAGGACAGCCAGTTCGGTTTCCCTGAAATAGAATGATTCGTGACTGACTGCGCTGATATGGAATCGTGTTTCAGTCAGTGGTTTGCCGCTGTCAGTAACGGCCTGACGAATGGCTTTATCCAGGCTACACAAGTCTTCAGGTATAGTTGTCTCAGGGAGCAAAGACGTATCATTCTGGATTTTCGACAGCTTGGGTCATTTCATATTGTAAAAACAGGCTCTGCCATAAAACACCATTATGAAAAGCCGCGCCGCCTTCTCCCGCAACCAGCAGCACTCCGTCACCTACGGCCATACTCCCGGCACACACCATCACCTCATCCGGTAACAGTGGCTGCTCAATAACATCATCTTTAATAGTCCATATCCCATTATCAGATGTAACCCAAACTCTGTCCTGGAACCAGACCATATCGTTAAAAGGATTTGCCAGTCCTCCCGGGATTATTTGTTTCCACCGATCTCCTCTTCCTTTGAATACAGCTCCAGACTGAGCACCGATATAAACCTCACCATCTTCTCCGCAGCAAACTGAATACAGAAATATATTGGTTGGAAATGCTATTTGCTGCCATGCACTACCATTATAATGCCATACCATCCCTCTCCCGCCGACAGCATACATATCATTTTCGTCAAAACCGTCAATATCCTGAAAATCCTGCTTTCCCAATATGTCTATATCTGGTGAGTCAGGGAATGGATGACCTCTGTATTCCCATTGATCTTCACCAATTCTTCTTGCCACATTGCCTCGTGGACCACATACCCATGCGTAACCAAAAATCATTTTTGCACGATATACAGCAAAATATTTAGGGCCACCACCATGGTAATCAGGTAGTATATTTTCATTTATAAAGCTATCAGATATCCTTTTTTCACGTTTATTTCCACCTGATAATATTGTATAAACATCACCTTCTGCGTCAACATATACAAAAGAATTTGATGGTAGTGTACTTGCAGCACAATAGACTCGGTTCCAACCTTTGATTGTTCCTTTTTTTACTCGTTTACCGTCAAGCTTATCAATGTAAAAACGGCAGGCATATTTTGTGACATTCCACTCCCCAGTAAGATCATTTTCCTCTGCTTCTTCTTCGTTACGAGCTGAAAATGCATATGTGCTTTTATCCCTAATTGTGCAATCAGTAATATAATTACCATAAAAGCCATATTTAAATTCATCCACTAACAAAATTGATGTTTGATCTTGTTTACTCGTCGTCATTATCATCTCCTGTTGGATCTTCTTTAGGGCTGCTTGTTCCTGATTTTGCCGTCATTTTACCTGTGCATTTGCTATAAAATGCATCAAGCTGGGCCTGTAAACATTTAATATCACACCTGGACTCAGGGAATGCCTCTTTAAAACTGATTATTGCCATCCTTTGTGCTTCGGAATAGCTGATGGGGGTTCCAACACCTTTAGCAAGAACCTGCTGATGTAATCTGTCATGGACTGTTTTGTGTGAGCCCTGTCGTTGGTTAATACCTTCAACACATATAACTGGCGCATCATCATGTTTATACCCTGGACAACCACTCGCAGCCATCGCTTCCGGTATCAGATGATGCCCGGTTTGTCCCGGACAGCATCCCTTTCCTTCAAAGGATTTTTGATACCCCTTTGTATCATCATATCGAACCATAAGGCATCGTCTTGCACGCGTACATGAATTTATTCTGGCAAAAATATCCATGCCTGAGGAAATTAATTGCAACGGTGTTTTATCACCCATCCCGGCAGTCAGTTCGGATAGAGTTTGCATCGCTTTTTTATTGTCAAGAATGATTTCTCGGGAGGACTCATAAAGTTCCTTTAGTTTGTTTAACTCATCATATGAATCGTAAATGTCATAGACATCATATGCTGTCCAGAGTCCAGAAATAATCCATCCAGCCACAGGTACTGCGGCTATTGCACCTTTACAGGCTATTTTTACTCCCTGTGAGGCAGCCTTCACTGCAATCTTTTTTTCTAATTTTTCGATTAAAACCTGAGTGGCTTTATCCTGTGCTTGCTGTAATTGTTTTGCAAAATAATTGTTGATTTCATCTGTAAGTTCTTTTGTCAGTTTATCAATATCTGAAGTGAGTGATTTTAACTCCTTAGCCAAATCTGCATCGACATTTCGGTTAATCTGTTTTTCGGACCATGGGCGAAACATCAACCCTTCACAGTGATCATCAATCCAGTCGTTCTGCGTATTTCTCTTGTAGCCAAGTTTGTTTTTTATTGATTCTGTTTTATGTTTTAATATTTCTATTTTTTCATGTGAGACGATTTTTCCTAGTTTCGTTCGGGAAGCTTTTTGGGACTTATCATCATTCTTTTCATGTTCCGGTCTGCAATGCCTTTCGACTTCCTTAACTTCTTCTCCACATGGACCTTTTCTTGTCTTTGTATCAACATATGTGTTGGGAGGCGTGTTTGCCGTGGAACCATGATTATGTGTCATCAAATCTTCATGACGGGGAACTTCCAGCCCTTCAAACTTGACATTAGGCGACCAGGATTTGAAATACGCTTTTCCTT
>NZ_JABWMS020000105.1:0-7952 GCF_013369155.2 Escherichia sp. 94.0001
CCATTCAGTTTCGGAGTAACCGTGGCACTGCCGGCGGTGAACACCAGCTCCAGCGCCTGCCAGTCGTTACTGTAGTTCCCGAATTCCCCCAGCTTCGTGTTTCCTGACTTCCTGTGGTGCATCAGATTCAGTTTGCCGTCGGTGGTCTGCGTAAAGTACGACATCAGGAACGGATCACCAGTCCCCGTCATCGTCACACCATCAGGAACAGGAGCGTCTGTGTACAGATAAAGCCCCAGTCCAAACTGGTTGTTTGTCAGAGCACCAGTCAGACGGAACTTACAGGTCAGCTTCCCTCCCCGGCTCAGCAGTGAGGATGCATTCTTCACCGGATGCGATAGTATCCAGCTTTTACCGCTCTCTTTGACAATTCTCAGTACGCCATCCGATAACTGAACGCTGCCCCCGGTAATATTCCACCCCTGAGAAGCAACATCGCCGGCGGAGGCCAGAAGCGATATCGATTCCAGGGATGAGTCATCCGGCGACGTAGAGCCACCTGCTGATGGTGTGTTCTCCGGTTTTACACCGGCAATAAATGCCTGTGAGCGCCCTGCCTGCGACAGGATAGCAGAGGCCATTCTGTCTGCAATAATCCCACGCCGTGCCCAGGCACTGAAATGGCTCGCACGGTCTGCTGACGTCCAGTTGGCCGATGTCCGGGATGCCGCCCCGTAATAACCGGCAGCCACGATATCCGGATCTTCCGTCGGCTCATTCGTGGGCGTGTTTTCACCACTGCCACCTGTCATAAAAGGAACAAAGAAAATATTCTGTGCTTCCTTTCCTTTATAAGCGCCATACACCGCCTCATATTGTGTGGCGTACTTCTGTTTCCAGATGTATGTGGTGTCGCCACAAATCCACGGCACTTTTTGAGCGCTTCCACCATGACACTGCGCCGCCATACCGGCAAGGTCGCTACGGAACTGCTGCACCATCGACTGGAATGCTGCAGGCTGCTGAGCATAGCCAGCGTTTGTCATATCGAATTCACCCTGCATCCAGCATACCGCCAGCAGAACATTTTCAGGATTCTTCGCCAGTGCCGCTTTTGTACGCAGTATCAGATCCTGATATAACGGCTTACCCACTCCCCAGCGCGCAGAGTTCTGGCTGGCCCCCGTAGCTTCACTGAATGTACCATCCGCCCCTGCTGTAAATGCTGAACCGCCACGGGAGCAGGGAACCAGCAGAATCCCGGCATTTTTTGGGATATACGGCAGCAGACGTTTGGCGATATGTAAGCCCTGTCCGACACACCCATACTGACCTTTGCTTAAATCTGCTTCAGGGTGACTGAACACACTCATATCCTGCACATCATGCAGACAATGATCTGCCGGAATCACATCGTTAAATACACATGCCTCTCCGCCAGGCGTCACCGTACTGCGACGTGCCAACTGCTTAATACGCGGATCAGGCGCATCATATGAATCAGGAAGAGGAATACCCTCACCATAAGACATGGCATTGGACTGTCCGGCCAGCACGACCACGTAGTACCACTCCGGCTCAGTTGTGCCACTGACCACCACATCACCTTCTGCTGCAATCGCCTGCATCAGGGTATAAGGAGTTATGGCCACAGGGCTACCAAACGGCTGCCAGCCTTCTTTCAGTTTTTGCGTGAGCTTGTCCGCCAGATCTGATGGCGATGCTGCCCGCACAATATCGTAACGATTAATCGACATCGAATTTCTCCCATGCACAGGAATAGAGTAAAAAAGGCCGAAACAGAAGAAAATCACAGGATGAGCATCTGCCAGTGGCAGATCGTAAAAAAAGGCCGCGCCATGCGCAGCCAAAACTCACAAGGAAAATGATAAGTAGAATCACAACTTTGATATATGCATGGTCCGGTGGCCGCCCCGGTGAATTCAGTATCAGCACCTGAATCCGCGCCCCCCAGTATTCCAGCCTGCTGATAACCTCTTACACATGGGGATTCGCCATACGGCAGTATTTCTAATAAACAGTAAGTAAAAAAATCAAGCATTATTCAGACTGTTTCTTTTCATCACCGACCACCGTAATGTCACAATCCCACGCATCATCACACCATCAGCCAGTACCGACATCAGACGCCCGGTGAAATCCACTGCCACCACCAGAAACAACATGATGACAGTCTGCCCAAAGCGTGCACTTTCCACAGATACTGCCCAGCGGTAACTGCAGAGCCTGCGCCAGTGGGTAACCAGCCTACGGAGGAAGTCACACTGACTATCCCGTAAACCCATCCATGAAAAGCTTTATGGTTGATATGCACCGAACGTGGCGCAGATATGAAAAAAGCCCGCCGAAGCGAGCCTGATAATAAATCTGGAGCTGGTGGCGGGAATCGAACCCGCATCATCAGCCTGGAAGGCTGAGGTAATAGCCATTATATGATACCCGCATATGGTGCCGGCTACCGGAATCGAACTGGCGACCTGATGATTACAAGTCAGTTGCTCTACCTACTGAGCTAAACCAGCATGTTTGGCGGGACAGCGTGGACTCGAACCACGATAAGAAGGTTAACAGCCTTCCGTAATGACCTTTATACGACTGACCCCAATAAAAAAAGCCACCGTTGCAACTTAAGAGTCACTAACGGCAGCTTACCTTCTAATTATGGCTAAATGGATAATTGCATGTCAAGGCCTTTAACAGCAACATGCTCAACTTTCTCAACACGTTTACGCATTTTGAAAGCATTTTTCATTGGCTGGTATAAAACAAATAATGACGCTTTCAGGATGTCGTCAATTTCGTTTCTACAGGTTGCCAGTGAAGGTTTTCTCCATCCCTCGCCACCACGTCCACACATCTTGCGTGGCTTTGCAGTCGCGTGATAGTAGGATGCAATTGCTCGCTTAGATGAACCATGAGCGTAGTAGCTGAGGAGGATGCCAAAGGCTTTCTTGTCAATGTACATGACGGAATCGACGACCTGAGAAATCAACATTCCATCATCATCATTACACATTGGCCTTGTCATAACTCTTCCCGGCTCTACGCTCTCCATGAACTTAGCTATTACGCTGCTCATGCGCTTTTCCAGACGACCTGAATAAACCCATGCGCCCCACAGTTCAAGCCAGCCATTCAGCCACTCGTGCTGTTCTTTGGTGAGGTTTAGTTCTCTTATGCCCACGCGCCTTCTCCCTTGTGATTTGGAATGTGTTTTACTGAGAACGTCATGCGGCCTCACTTCTGCTGTTTCGCAGGTCTTTGAGTTTCTGTTGGTACTCTGCCTTGATCGCCTTGCACTCTTCGACAGTCCAGCGATGGCGGTTATGGTCTGATTCGATTTCCTCTACTGCTTCCTGCCCGATGCGGCTAATCAGTTCGACGCGATACGGAACGAGATTTCCGCTTTTGTGCTGGTTGCACACCACGCATTGCTTGTGAATATTGCGTTCATCAAATCGGAGTTGAGGTGCCGCAGCAGTTGTCCGGTAATGTCCGGCATCCCACTGAGCAGACGTGAGCGTTCCGCACGAGATACATGGTAAGTCGCGGTCTCTTTCTCTGATGAAGGCGTTTACGGCTTGTTGGGCTTGTTTAATCCAGTAACTGCGGGGCTTTAAGGCGAGTTTTCGAATCTTCAGTTTATCTTTCTGTTTCTGCTCCTCTCGTCGTCGTTTCTTCTCTGCTGCTTTTTCCGCTTTTTCGCGTTCTTTGCTTCGTCGTTCGAGTGCTATCTTTGTTCCACAAATCTCATTACACCAATATTGATTTTGATATTTTGGTATAAACCATTCATTGCAACATTTACATTTCCTTCGATAGATTCGCATAAGTGCTCCTTTCGTTGCCGGAAAAATCACCGTAATACTTATCTCGGGCTTCTTCAGCAACTAGTACCGCTAACTCCAGATCATCAAAGCATCCGAAGCGTTTACTCTTGCCATGGAAACCTAGCCTAACATTCCATTTTTTCTGTCGTTTGTGCCAAGTAACCCCTCTGCAACCTGATTTGCTATTCTTTCGGATCCTTATATTTCTTGAATTTTCTATTGGCAGGCATTCTCTTAAATTTTCTGGCCTATTATCGGTCCTAATTCCATTAACGTGGTCAATTTGACCAGCAGGCCAACGATTATGAGTTATGTAAAAAACTAAGACGTGAGTTTTATATCTACGCCCATCTATCATGATCATTGAATAACCGTTGGAATCAAAAGTTCCAGCAACACTATTTAATGCTATCCTTCCCTGAGTGGGAACTTTCCATCTAAATACCCCGATAGATTTATCGAAACTTAGTAACTCAAATATCCTTTTAACAGTTAAATCTTCTCTTTTACGGTTACATCGTCTTCGCGCTGGTTTAGCCATCGTCTTCTTCCTCCGTAATGTTTTTCTGAATTTAGCCACCTGAACAGAGCTCACCAAAGCTATGGATGTCGGTATTTCCACAATACCAAGATGGCGCAAATAACTGCATGATAAGTCTCAGAAAAAAGGGAAGACACTCCCCCCCGGCGATTCAGAAACAAATCAAAACACATAAACTAAAGAAAAAACCGCAACAAATAGAAATAGAAATAGAAATAGAAATAGAAATAGAAATAGAAATAGAAATATTAAAACAGGCCACCACATTCCTGATGTCATACTCCCTAAAAAATTCTCGATAACATGGTAGCTCATGGCTCGTTATCGTGTAGCCCCCCTCCTCTGCTACGTATTCGGTGTTCAGTGCAATAGCTACAAATACTGGAAAAATCTAAAATCGTGGTAAGTTTTTGTTGATAACTATAGTTAGACTATATTGACGACCTGATGTGCTGTATGTAATAACTAACAGAAAATTATTTTACATCGCAAATACCTTTTCTTTAATGAAACACAAAATATTTTTGCATTAATTGTTAATATTGTGAAAGCTATTATTTCAGGGGGGAATTTTGATTCCAAATTCAACTTCAAATAAAGGTTACGTATGCATTGACATGCAGTATTCGTCAACCACCGAACAAACAGTTTCTACCTCCAGCAACCGGAGTATTAAATTAGCCGTTCCCCAAAATGAATATCCGATAACAAGAAACAACTCCGAACTTACTCTGAACGATTTCCTTGATAATAGCTCTTCTACGTCATCATTGAACTACATTAATGAATTTGGTTCTCAACTGACGTTAAATGATTTTCTTGACAACGTAAAGACAAATGATGTGGATAAAACATGTGAAGATGTGGTAATTAATATCCCACAAGAGATACTAACAAATACACAAGAAAATGACTTGTTATTACCTGCTAAAAATAATTCAACATGCATTGAAATCGATGAAAGAATTACAAAAATCCTAACATGCAAGCATAAATATCAACTGGACAGCATCATTCATGAAATTATACCAAAAGAGAATGAGAGTGCAGAAACTGTTCTCCATCTTATGAGAGTTCTGAACGACCAATACCATCAGGCATACGAGCAGTCAGGATGTTTTTATAAAGCCTATATGGCCCTACACAATAAAATTGAGCAGACTCTCCCCTATGCGTTCAGATCTGGAGGCGGAATCAGCATTCACTTGCTCATACAGGCATTATTTTTTAATGGCGACTATAACAAATCGTCCTCACAACATCAACAATCATCTTTATATACATCACCTTCTCCAACAATAAATACAGAAGCATTCTTAAGTAATGTATTATCACTAGATATAACCCAGGTACGCATACTTGGTGATTTACTATCAGCAACTTTATTTCATGTACCAACAATACTCTACCAATATCCTAAACTAACAGATGAAATTAAATATTGCATAAGCAATAGAAAAATAACAGGTTCGGTTATAGCACGATTTACTCTATGTTTAACAAGTACGTTACTAACCATGTCACCACTATTAATGCTTAATGGAGCAGTTAAAACAGGTAGCATAGTAAGAACCATAGGTAGGGGAGTGAGTTATGCTGATATACCATTAGCCTTAGCTATATTAGGTGACTCATGGTATAAAGCGTATAAACATGGTTCTTCTGATAACCCAAATTCTGCTCAGAGATTTATATCGCAAGAAGCGGCATTTAAAACCACCCAGCGGGTATTAACTCAGGGATTAAGTCTGATGTCCTCTTTATCGGGAGCAATCATGCGCTCTCTTGAGAAAGGTACACCACCACAAATGATGTCTTTATTCATCGTAAACATACTAAATCTATTATTTCATCAAAATCCATATGAAGGGGCATCAGCAAGTGCTAATGCTTTGAAAAGATCAACTTACTCCCATAATCCGGACATGCTAAATACTCAGACAATAGCTCTTTGTGTTGACCTCCAGCATACAAAAAATATAACCATGCCACTTTTCAAAACAAAAGACAGGGTATCTTACGCATTCAATGGACAAAGAACATCCCCAGAAGACCAAAAACAAATACTGAAAGAAGTTATAAACGCCTGTACCCAAGGAGAAAGAGCCATTTTAAATACATCACAATCAGAAACATGCAAACATAAAATCGATGAGATTTACGAAAAAAGATTCTCAGAAACAGGACTAAATACATTACCAAACGAAATGAAAAACTTCTTGAAATTTTTGAACGAAACTCATAAAAAAGATATTTCATGTTTAAGCATGGGTAACGAAGTCAATGAAAAAATAATTGCAGTTATAGTCAAGACGTTAGCATATAGAGAGTCTATGTTGTGTTAGACTTTAACTCTACATTGATATAGCATTAGCCAAATATTCAACAGTGTATGCGACCAAACACCAACATGTCGCATACATATACAAGTTGAATATCTAATTATATTTAATTAATATATTTCAATAAAAACCAAATTACAAACTCACACCAAAAGCTTCATAATGAATTAACAATCAATTCTTTTCATCTTTATAAATTCTCATATCAGGCTTGCACCCGATAAACCGACGAAAACCATTTAAAACCCATCGAGTGAAATAATCTCTAAAACCAAAGAGATACCAAGTGAAAATATTCACGATAAAATGCCCGGTCAAAGCCCCTCCGATACCGCATGCAAGAACAGTAAAAAAATCAGATGTTTTCATAAATATCAGTCCTCATCGTTTTGCCTGGCATGTCCTTTACCAGCAATCTTCTGTATGCACTAAGCCTAGATAGAATCCACTCTGTGCACACTGAAGCCCGCTCGACGCTTTCTTGTTCGTAACTGCGATTTTAGTCAATCACCTTGTTTTCCTCGCACGATGTCTTAGCCACCGGATATCCCACAGGTGAGCCGTGTAATTGAAGGTTTTTACGTCAGATTCTTTTGGGATTGGCTTGCGTTTATTTCTGTAGCGTTTCGTTGGAAGGTATTTGCAGTTTTCGCAGATGATGTCGGTGATACTTCGTCGCTGTCGCCTCATGCCGCCCTCCTGACGCCCTGCCCGATCGCCATCAATGCCGCTTTGGATACGGTAGTAAACATCCGTCGAGGACTGATGAACGGTCGCCAAATCAGCAGCATTGAGCCTTTGCTGTTTCCCTTCTTCTCCAGCCCTGTCGATGGTTCGATAAAATTAATCCGTCCATCAGTGATGATGCGAACTTCGTCAACACTCTCCAGAGCCTTGCTGAACCATCCGACAGACATATCCTCTGGCACAAGCATCACTACCGTCTGTCGCTGTTGTATGCACTGCTCAGCGGCTTTTTCCACCCACGGCCTGATATTGCTGTACGGTGGGTTATTCCAGATTGCACCGTGGCTTATCCACTCAGAATTTAGCGCGTCGTCGGCCTCAGTTAACCAGTGAGCGCACAGAGCATTTTTGTCGCTCGCTGCCGAATCCAGCCAGAATCCAAACTCAATATCCAGTGCATCAAAAAGCCAAAGCGGCGTTTGCCAGCAGTCCTTGTCGTGTGCTGCCGTATTTGATTTGATAGTCATGCAGCCCGATCTCCCCATCGCGCTTTCCATTCGAGAGCCAGTCGCGCTTCGTCTGACCACTTAA
>NZ_JABWMS020000106.1:0-7732 GCF_013369155.2 Escherichia sp. 94.0001
GTCCAATGAGGGTTACGAGGACATATTGCAAAAAATTAACGAATTAACAAAAGAACATAATAAAATTGTGAAAGAGAAAGCACAACTAGTTAGTGAAAACAAAGATAATTTGACGCGTAATGATATACAAAGAAAATTAAATAACTTTAAGATTGATATTGATAAAATAGATGATGAAATACGAACTTACCAGGATATTGTTCAAAATTATAGTCGGGAGAAAAAATATAAAAAGTATAAAAAACTCAGTGAAATAATCTTGAATGTTATTACATGGTTCGATAAATATCCCGATATTGTGAAAAATATAACCCAGGCTTAGCTAAGCAGAGAGTGATTGACTGGACGAATAACGACATCAATTTTTGAAAGGGAAACATACGCTTACTCATCAGACACTTGGTAGTCTTTATCTCAAACCAGCGTGACTGATGTGTAAGCGTTAAAGTTCGGAGCAATTAACGCGCTATATCCCAGCCGCGTGCCTTCCAGAGCGCAGGCAGTTGCGCCAGCTCGGTAAAGGTGGTGACTTTCGGGTGAACGATCGGCTTATTGTGCGGGTCAGCGCAGAAGTAAAACACTTCCATACCGGCATCTATCCCTGACTGCGCACCGGCGCTGGAGTCATCGACCAGAATGCAGTTTTCAACGTTCACATTCATCGCTTTTGCCGCATGGAACATTAATGCCGGATCGGGCTTCCAACGCTGGATATCGTAGCCGCTGAACAGTTTTTCCGGGAAGTAGTGCAGCATATTGAGCTTACCAAGCGAATGCTGCATTTTGCTCACCGGGCCATTAGAAACCACGCACATCGGCACGTTAACGCTCGCCAGCAATTCGTTCGCTCCCGTGATGACCTCTAGTTCGCTATCAAACAGGCGGGTGACTTCTGCGCGGTAAACGTGCTCTGCATCGGCCTGGACCATCGTCACGCCCTGCTCTTTACTGATGATATCGATGATTTCATAGAGTTTTACGCCTTTAAAACGGGTAAAAATCTCTTCCAGGTCAACGTTAATGCCAAATTCCCTGAACATCGTGACATAGGCGCGAGAGCAAATGACCTCGCTATCGACCAGCGTACCATCGCAGTCGAAAAATACCGCTTCTATCTGGGACATGTCTTTCCTTTATCATTAGTTTAACGTTTTCGTCATGCAAATTTGCACAACGCAATCGTTGCCGTATAAGCAAATACAATGAAAAAAAGTTTTCTTCAGCCGTCCATATTGTCTCATTTTGGTATACGATAGCGACGGATTTTCCCTCCTTAGTTCGGAAATAGATAATGAGTCAACAACACACAACCCAGGCTTCTGGTCAGGGGATGCTGGAACGCGTGTTTAAACTGCGCGAACATGGCACGACGGCTCGGACCGAAGTGATCGCCGGTTTTACCACCTTCCTGACGATGGTTTACATCGTTTTTGTTAACCCGCAAATTCTTGGCGTTGCTGGCATGGACACCAGCGCCGTCTTCGTCACCACTTGTCTGATTGCTGCATTTGGCAGCATTCTGATGGGACTGTTTGCTAATCTGCCAGTTGCACTGGCACCAGCAATGGGCCTGAACGCATTCTTCGCTTTTGTGGTTGTACAGGCGATGGGCTTGCCGTGGCAGGTCGGGATGGGCGCAATCTTCTGGGGCGCTGTCGGACTGCTTCTTTTGACCATTTTCCGCGTTCGTTACTGGATGATTGCTAATATTCCGGTAAGTCTGCGTGTGGGTATTACCAGCGGTATTGGTCTGTTTATCGGCATGATGGGGCTGAAAAACGCGGGCGTGATTGTCGCGAATCCCGAAACGCTAGTGAGCATCGGTAACCTGACTTCTCACAGCGTGCTGCTGGGTATCCTCGGCTTCTTCATCATCGCTATTCTGGCCTCGCGCAATATTCACGCGGCGGTGCTGGTTTCTATTGTGGTGACGACGCTGCTGGGCTGGATGCTGGGTGATGTGCACTACAACGGCATCGTGTCTGCGCCACCGAGCGTAATGACAGTAGTGGGTCATGTCGATTTAGCCGGTTCGTTTAACCTCGGTTTGGCAGGGGTGATTTTCTCTTTCATGCTGGTCAACCTGTTTGACTCCTCCGGTACGCTGATTGGCGTGACCGATAAAGCAGGTCTGGCGGATGAGAAAGGTAAATTCCCGCGCATGAAGCAGGCGCTGTATGTCGACAGTATCTCTTCCGTGACCGGTTCGTTTATCGGTACTTCTTCTGTTACGGCGTATATTGAGTCCTCTTCCGGCGTTTCTGTTGGCGGTCGTACCGGTCTGACGGCAGTGGTTGTTGGTCTGCTGTTCCTGCTGGTTATCTTCCTGTCGCCGCTGGCGGGAATGGTGCCGGGATATGCCGCAGCTGGCGCGCTGATTTACGTTGGCGTGTTGATGACCTCAAGTCTTGCTCGCGTGAACTGGCAGGATCTTACCGAATCCGTTCCAGCGTTTATTACCGCCGTGATGATGCCGTTCAGCTTCTCGATTACCGAAGGTATCGCACTGGGCTTTATCTCCTACTGCGTGATGAAAATCGGTACCGGACGTCTGCGTGATCTAAGCCCGTGCGTAATCATCGTTGCGCTGCTGTTTATCCTGAAGATTGTGTTTATCGACGCTCACTAAAATCGATAGCGCGTTAAAAACCCGCCATGCATGATTGCTGGCGGGTTTTTTATTTAGATCTTAACTCGCTGAATAAACTCACCAAATGCGGTTAATTGCCCGGTCAGGTGGTCAAGCGTACCCTGATCAATCACTTCTCCGGTTTGCGGATCAACTTTGTTCTGAATCACGCCGCCCATAAATTCCGGCTTGTTCATCACCATTGCATCGAGAAAAACCAGAATCTGGCGCAGGTGATACTGACAGCGCGCGCCGCCAATCACGCCCATTGAGCTGGTCTGAATCAACACCGGTTTACCAGCCAGAGGTTGATCCGGCAGGCGGGAAAGCCAGTCGATGGCATTTTTCAGCCCGCCCGGTACCGAGTAGTTATATTCCGGCGTGACGATCACCACACCGTCAGCCTGACGGATCTGCTCCGCCATAGCTTCTACCGTTGCGGGAAAACCTTCTTCCTGCTGTACATCAGCGTCATACAGGGGAATGTCGGCAATGGAAGGTAATGCATTGATTTCCATGCTAGCAGGAGCAATTTTCGGCAGGGTACGTGCAACCATGCCATTAAATGAGCCTTTGCGCAGGCTCCCCAGTAACGTAACCACCTTCAATTTTTCAGACATAATGACTCCTGTGGTTGTCTATCAATTTGGCGAAAAAGACTTCACGGTAGAGAGTTGGGCAAAACGCATCATCCGGCTGGTAGGATTGTTGGCGCGGCTGTGAATATCCGGCAGGCTTTTCCAGCCGCGTTTGCCATCTAACTCCCAGACACTGAGCTTTTCAATTGTGGGCGTGACCGCCACGGACCACACCAGCACGTCCTCCGCGTCGCATAACGCTTCTACATGATTTACATGAGCACATTTCAGGCGTCCGGCAATGGGCAGCAGCTGCAGATCGCGCGGATCGTCATTCAAAACATCACCGGTTAGTTTTAGCACGCTTCGGCGCAACGTGATGAGTTGCGCCCGCGCTTCGTTAGGATCGTTTTGTTTACTGATCCATAGCGATTCATTGCTGGAAAAGGAGTGGTTATCGAGCGCGTGTGGGCTATGAAACCCGCGCGTCGCACGCTGCAGTTCCATATCGAGGCCACATTCACCTTCGGTTGTTAGCGCCACGCCAACCATATTCCCGGCATAAGAAATAGAAAACGAGGGCAAATTTTTATCACTGAAAACCGGTTTTCCTTTCGGCAGGGTGACGATTTCCGGTAATTCGCCGATGCCATACAGCATGAACATCAGTTCTGCGAGTAAACCTCTGGACGCCAGGAAACGGCTTTGACGATGAGGGGGAATATTTCGGGCTTCTTGATGACACTGGGAGGAGAGACGAACAGAAATCAGATGTCCTTCCGTTAAAATCCCTCGGGCAAAGTGAGTCGCCATTTTTCGCTCCATGCTTAATGGTCCATTATGAATACAAGAGTAATCATTTACTGGAATGATGGACAGACTAAAGCAGCTAAAAGTTCGATTCAGACAATCTTATTACAACTATTTTACATTTTATTGTGAAATAGGGTTGCGTTTCATACGATTCGGTTATGCCATCGACGCGTAAAGATTTTTAATGGTTTCCCGTAACCAGACGATCTTCGGATTATGGCTGTTCCGTTTATGCCACAGTAGGGTAAAAGGGACTTCCAACTTTTTTTGCTGGCTTTCGTCAAACGGGAGAGGTAGAGCAACTAACGGCAGTTGGTGGAGTTGATTGTAGTACTGACAGTAGCGTGGTGCGGTCGCCAGTAGCAGATTGTCGGGCTGCGCTGCCATAAACAGTGACTGCTCGAATTCCGGCAAACTCATAGCAATCGTGCGTTCGCGCCCCAGCTCCTGTAACACATTGTCCAGCGCCCAGGTATCGCTCTGTTCCCAGCAAATGCTGATATGTGGGTAACGTAAAAAGGTATCCAGATCCCACGCTTCATGCAGTGCTGGATGATCTTTGCGCAACCAGACGCAGGGCACATCACTAAACAGTACTTCATAATCAATGGCTAATGGCAGCGAACTTAGCAGCTCCCGCGAACGGGGATGGCTTTCGCGACCGGAAAAACCAATATCCACTTCGCCACGGGTAATCGCATCCAGTGAATCATAATCCCAGTTGCGCAATTTGATCGTCGCCTGGGGGTAACGCTGGTAGATCTGCTTAGTCAGCGTATTGAACATGATCATCATCAGCGGCGATTCCGCCGCCAGTTCAAACTTAAGACCGCGCGGCGTTTGGTGGTGCGGTTTATCCAGCAGCAGATTGCTCATTTGCATCCACTCCGCCAGATTTTGCTCCATGCTGACCATTAGCGGTGTGGGCGACAGGCCCAGCGGTGAGTTCACAAAGAGCGGGTCGTCAAACCACGCTCTTAACTTTGCCAGCGACTTACTCACCGCCGAAGGTGTCACGTTCATCCGCTTCGCCGCTTTGGTTACGCTGCGCTCCTGCATCAGCAGTTGCAGACAGAGCAGCAGATTGAGATCAAGCGTGGTGATGGATTTCTTCATGAGCGGCAACCGGGCGTCCAGGCGCGACGAACATAATCAGCAACAGGCTCACTATGCTACAGGCAATCAGAATCCCGATCAGCATATTCCATGCGCCGATACCAACCACCGCTGCCAGCCAAATCCACAGTGACGATCCGCAAACTTGCGCAATACCTAAGGTCGAGCTGGCTACGCCCGCGCGTAATGAAAACGGCCCTAACGCCTGACTCATCGCTACGCCAAAACCTACCGAGAAACCGGAGCAAATCAGCGTGATACCAAACAGAGAAACCGCATGGGAAGGTGAAACGGCAAGAGTGATACCTGCCGCCAGAAATAACACCTGTGAGGTGATCATCAACGTACGTGGCTTAAAGATCCCCAGTGCAAATGGCGTGGAGAATGAAACGGTCATGCTGACTCCTGCGGTCAACGCCATTATGGTGGCGTATTCTCCGCGCTCAAAACCCATGATTTCCATCATCAATACCGGCGACGTATTCACGAAGGTGAGGATCACCGAAACGCTGAGGGTGGTGATTACCACACGGCTGAGGAAAAACCGGTTAAGCAGCGACTCGCTATTTTCTCGTGGTTTGTCAGAAGCTGCGGGGGCGGCAGGGCGCGTTTCTTTTAAAATAAACAAAGACAACATCAGTACTGCGATGCCCATCGTTGCCATCGTCCAGAACAGACTCTGCCACGGGAATTTAAGCATAATCAGGTGTCCGAGCACTGGCGCTAACACCGGAATGATGCAGGTAATACCGTTGAGTAACGACAGCACTTTTGCCCGACGTCGATCGTCCAGTGTGTCACGTAAAATGGCGAACGCCACCACGTAACAACAGCCTGCGCCTAACCCCTGTAGAAATCGCCCTGCAAGAAATAACGTGCTGGTTTCAGCCAGTGAACAAAACACCGAGGCAATAATAAATAGCGCCGCGCCGGGTATGGCGACAGGCTTTCTCCCTGAACGATCGGCCACTTTACCGGCAAATAACATCGCTGCTGCCATACCTGCCAGATAAACGGAGAACGCAATATGCAACTGCGCTTCGCTGGCATTGAGATCGGCGGCGATGCGCGGTAAACCAACGAGGTACATATCAATCCCGGCGGGATAAAGTAAAACCAGGGCAAAACTACAAATCAAAAAGCGGGACATGGGCTAAAGCGTCCTGATAGTAAGGTGACGCAAAGCATACGTGGTGAAGCAGAATCAGGCGAGTTGCCATTTGGACATAAGTGATTTCCTGACAGGCAAGAAGCCAGCTATTTCGCTGGCTTCTTAAACGGATTAGCCAAATTTAGGTAACACATTAAAGACGTTACCGAACCAGCATAAAATTACGGTTATACCAAAGAGAATGACAATCGCCGGAATAAGATTGCCGCCCCAGACCGTGAACATCTGATTGGGAAATTTCTTGCGAGCTTTGATTGCCAGCACCGCGGGGATAATGACTGCCCAGATGGTGGCGCATAGTCCGGCACCGCCGATCCCGTAAATAAAGCCGTTTGGGAAGACGAGATATAACAACGCGGGTGGCAGGAAGGTTAACAGCACGGTTTTGAAACGCCCGGCGTGGGAGTTATCAATCTTAAACAGATCCGCCAGATAATCGAACAACCCCAGCGTGACACCAAAAAACGAGCTGGCGACAGCTAAGTTAGAGAACACCAGCAGGCAAAACTCGATAATGCCGTGCTGTTTGGTGCCGAGGAACGATTTCACCAGCGAATCAACGTTGCCGCCTGAGGAGATAATCGCCTTAAAGCTTTCTCGCGGAATATTCCCCATCGTGCAATAGAGCCAGAAGAGATAAATCACCAGCGCCAGCAGCGAACCAAAAACCACACTTTTGATTAGCTTATCTTTGCGTTTGCCATAGCAAATAATCAGGCTGGGAATATTGCCGTGGAAACCAAATGACGCCAGACACACCGGCAAAGCCATAAAGATATACGGGAAGTAAGACGTTCCCGCAGTGGTGCTGGTGGCATCGCGCAGAATGGAGTAATCGACCTGGAAGAAGAAAGAACCAAACACGATCACAAAGGAGATAATCTTCAGCCCGAGGAACAACGAGGTAATACGGCTGGCGGCTAACGAGCTTATCCACAATACGCTGGCAACGAAAATGGCTGTGCAGATCCCGACAATACGTGGATTAGCGTGATAACCCAAATTCATTGATATCGTTTCACTAATGATCGCACCATTAGCAGAGATATAGGCATAAGTGAGGATATAGAGAACGAAGGCAACGGTAATACCGCTGATAATGTTCCATGTGTTACCGATTAAATCTTTGGTGATGGTGTTAAAACTGGAGCCGACGGGATAATTTAAATTTGCTTCTAATAATAATAACCCGGAATGAAGCATTGAAAACCAGGCAATGATAAGGATAAAGGCACCCCAGAAAAACCAGGCACCGGCAAGATCAACAGGTAAAGCAAACATACCTCCACCGATTACTGTACCTGCTATAACCATAACACCCCAAAATGCAGAGTGCTTTTTTTCAGCTTGATCAGTCATGATGCCACCTTTAGGGAAGGTGCGAACAAGTTCCTGATATGAGATCATCATATTCATCCGGAGCGC
>NZ_JABWMS020000107.1:0-7197 GCF_013369155.2 Escherichia sp. 94.0001
GCTGACAGGTTTTGATGAGCAAGTTGCTCGAGTGATTCGGATGTCTGGTCACGCAGCTGGTTGTCGCAGTGCCAGCACAACACCATTGCGCCGGTACCATAACGGTGAATAACGGTTTCACTGTGATGATAGTCACCATGAGGCCACTGGCAGGATTTGACATGACGCAACAGCCAGTCAGACAGTGCACCAGCGCCACCAACAGCACGAATCACACGCTCATTGCTGAAAAACGGCAGTAATGATTTATCCTCCGCCAGCGGCTGGCGAACGGCAGGGACGATGCCGGACGGCAGACCGCGCATGCTTTTCGGTTCCGGCTCCACAAGCACTCGAGGGTTATGGAATACCTGCATGGATTCACGGCCTGGTTTAAGGACCACCAACCCAAGTTCCGGTACCGGAACAGGTCGAAGTAATACCCGCACGTTACCTCCAGATGCGTTGCTGGAATGTGCGGGACGGACGCGGTGGGCGCTCGGAGTACGGCAGCCTGACGTAGATTATCCAGTGACGATAATCGAGGCTGAGGGCTTTCCTAAACTCATACCCACGTCTGCGGTAGTTCTGAATCAGCCATTCGGCCTGTTCTTCAGTGCATGGGGCGTGCCGGAACCAGTCAGATTTGAATGCATGAGAACGCCGCCCGTGCCTGCTGGCAAAGACGGCTGAATTATCAGAATTGTGTAGTCTGGAATTTTGCGCCATCGGCTTTCTCCGGTGGCACAGTGTTACTCAACAGGGGTTCAGCCCTGCGCTGAATTGTAGATGAATTCACTAATCTTCAAAAGCAGAAAAACCAGCCTTAATCCCAGCTTCTTTCAGAGACGGCAACGATGTGACAAATTCATTTGCACGCAAAATAAAACCATCCGTCACAAGCCCATCCACAAAATGAATTAACGCAGCTCCACTCTTCCTTTGTTGAGACTGTAAACATTTAATACGGCAGTGGCTGACAATAGCGCCCTTCTCAACGCGCACAGTATAGAGGCCATCTTCACTAAAAATTTCACGTAATTCTTCGATTCTCATCAACAGAATCCTTCCAGATAAATAGCACTCCCCTGTTCGGGGTCCATCCCTCTTCTCCCTGCGCGCTACTTAAGTATTTTTGATTCTATTCCGGCGCCGTCCGGAACTTCAAACGCGTTGAAAATAAAAACAAAAACCCGCCGAAGCGGGTTAAGTGCGGGTGCGTTGAGGATGCCTGACACATCAGAGGTGGCGAGGGATTTCTCCCCCGCCTGGTCTCTTACTCCTCAGGTTCGTAAGCTGTGAAGACAGCGACCTCCGTCTGGCCGGTTCGGATTCGTACCTCGCAGAGGTCTTTCCTCGTTACCAGTGCCGTCACTATGACGGTAATACAGATGACGATCAGGGCGATTAACATCGCCTTTTGCTGCTTCATAGCCTGCTTCTCCTTGACCTTTCGGTCCGTAAGAGGCAATCTATATGTGACGAGCATATAGGGGCCTCACTTCGATTTATAGTCGGGTGGGGCTTTTATCTATCTGCCGTTGGTGTTCATGCCCGAGGCAGATAGCCTCAAGCACCCGCAGCAATCCTACTTAACTCTGCCGTTACAGCAAACCGTTTTCGCCCGATATGGGAATTCCCATATCGGAATGAATTCAGTTCACCTGGCGAGGCTTAGCGTACAATTTTTTCCGTTTTGTGAGCTGCCCCTACATGCCGCTGGCGCGGCATCCGGAAAAAGAATCCACGTCCTGAAGGACGAGGATGTCAAGTGCCTTTCCTGGTCCAGCCATATTTTTTGAATGCAGGCGCCGCTTCATCGGTTTGTAGCCATTCTGCAAATCGACGGGTTTCATCATTTGCATCCTGACGTACTGTAATGTTCATATCACGCCATATCACGTAGTCTGGCGCTATTTCCACGACATCACCAATTTCTGGATTACTGGCTGCCCAGTCAGCCCAGGTTATCCAGACATCTGCTCCAGGCTGATTCTCAAGAGCCTTACGTGCAGTTCCGCTATTGGGCGCATATAAAATAATATTTTTTCGGATTGCGGCGACAGTTTCTATATTCCCTTTACGTCCGGCAATATCTTCCCAGACGCCAGTGCCTGATGTATTACTGGTACCACCACCATCATTAACAATTACGCCAATCCCAGGTCTGGTCAGGTCGTCAATACTCCGGATATTTTTAGGATTACCTTTCTTTACCAGTAAAATACTTTTTCGCAGATAAAGAGGCTGAATATCTTTTTCACTGAAGCTGTCTTTATGGTCCCGAATGATAGCCAGAGCAGATTGTTCTGATGCGCCAAACAAGATATCTGCATTTTTTTTGGCATCTTCATTCCATTTGTTCTGTGGGCCGTAATGAACGTTCACTATAATACCTGTTTTTTCGGCATAAAGTTTGGCTGCATCAAGCAAGGCTGTATGCGGGCCACCAGGACCATACAGATTGATATCAGCATAAGCAGCAGAAGACAGGAATATTAAAAAACCTGCCATTATGTTCCTCATAAAAAACTCCTTTTATTGGTTATCATGAAATAAAGTTATAAACACTACAAATAATATATATTACATCCAGATAAACTTATCCGACTTTACCTCGTGCATAGCTTGTTATTTAAAGTCAACAAAATAAGGAAAATTATACGCATATTGAAGAGTATAAACCTTACATGTTGATTACATTTTTGTAATCAACATCCTGTTTGGAATAGCCAGCCTTTAATGGATAACTATTTCTGACAATGCAATGAGTATAATCAAGTCCATCTTCCACTGAGAATTAGAGGCGGCATGCTTTTTCCGGCTCTTGCCGGATATCCGTAATTGTCCATAATCTGCAGATTTATACCTTCTGCATGACCTGTCAGCGAAAATTTGTCCGGTGTTTCTACGGGAATGACATCAAAAGTTACACGCACTCGCGTTACCGTGTAGACCTACTTTCCTGCACTTGCAAGATCACAGTGGTGTAACCGTAACAGGAATTTATTCTCTGGACCGGCAGTAAATCCCTGAGTGGCGTGGTTCCCATATCAATTTCCCGCCAGGCAGCCTCCATTGCCAGCGTACAGGCTGGAGCCATGACCTGCCCTTTAAATCTGGCCCGACCATCCCACCGGACGTGTTCTTCTCCCCTGAACTTAGGTACAGTCATCTCCAGTGGCACAAAAGTGTCAGCGCCATAATTTTTGACCGTTATCGCGCTACGGATATTTTGTTGACTGGTGAAAATCACCCCGCAGAATCAGGCTTATTCCCTTAACCTGGGCTTTCATCCTGACCGCCGCCTCACTACGACCAATCAGACTGCCGATGCATTTTACCTTCATTGTTAGTATCATGATTTCAGGCCTGCACCATCCGCTCATTGCCCGGACTTCCGACAAATCCCGGCAACCATATCCCGGTGCTTGTTCAGCTCCCGCAGCGCGGCGCAGACTCGCTCCCACTTCTGGACATGATTCTTCGCCCTACGCAGTTCGCGATTTGCCATATGCAGCGATGGCAAAATCAAATCATCTTCTCGCGTTGCAGTAAACGATGGCAGCGACTGCACAATGTCCGCCACAGTTTCTGTTTTAATATCTTCCTGTGTTGCATCTTTCTGTACCGGTAACGCAACACCGGCTGGCTGAGGAAAGGCTTTACCATCGGTTTCCGCTACCGATTCAACTTTCGGCTCTGCTGGTAAATTATCACCTGGTATGCAGTAACGAATTTTACCGTTCTGGTTTACGCGAATCAGACGACCTTTGCTGATTGCCATTGCCAGCGTTGAAGCAACTTTGCGGGATGTTGTACCGAACAGCGTAGCCAGTTCATCCGCCGTTTGTGGTCCGCGTTGTTCAATCGTCGCGGTTAAATCGCACTCTGAGATTTTCGCTTCTGTTGCCGTGGTGGTTTCTTCTGGCGCTGGCTGTTCCTGCTGAACGTTGTTATCAGCCACACGCCAGGTGTATACGCTTTTATCAACGAAGCCAGCCTTTTTCAGTTCCCACAGCTCGTTCAGTACTTCTTCACGACTGATATCAAGTCGCGCAGCCAGCTCTACCGACGTGGCTTTTCCCATCGCTTTCAGTGCGTCAAAAACAGTCTCCATAAATTTCCTCCCGGTAAAAAATCACTTCTCAACTCAAACAAAACCAGCCGCTTTCCGGCGTTCATATTCCTGTTTCAGCAACTCAATTGGCGTTGGCCCCGACGGGCGTTTGGGGGCCGCCAGTTGTCGCCGGACTGGCGGAACGCTCAGGCCGTTACTAACATGCTTTGCCCATTTCGTCAGTTGCCGTTCTGCAAGCCGTTTTAATTCCCCTTCGGTCATCTGGCGCTCAATCCCCTTTGAACGCATCTCGAGGCAAATGTGATACAGCACAGGCTGAGACCACGGGTACTTATCACTTCCGTCGTATCGCCAGGACTCATTGCGCCAGCGGCGGTACTCCTCCATCACAGCATCCACCGTCAGACCGAATGGATTGGCTCCGCTTTTCGAAATCAGTGCCACAAACTCAGCCAGGTCCGGAGGCCATGTTTCACCCGCCCGGCAGCGGTCCATGCACTGGCGGCAGACCTGCCGGATTTGCTGCTCAGTCATCGCGCCAATCTGTGCAATCCAGAGCTTCGAAGGTGCGGCCCCGTTCTTCTGGATCCAGCGGTTCGAATAAACCACCCCCATGAGTTCCCACAGCTTCCAGGCCGTTTCCGTCGCTGATAAATCCGTTTTCACGTTCCCACTGCTCACGTGCTGCCCGAATTTCCTGAACTGCCCGTGATGCGGTGCCACCTGGTGCTGCTGCATGGTTTACCCCTTTGCTGACTGGTTTAACCTGCGCCCTGACGTGATTTACGTGACGGGCGAATTTCTGCTCCCACTGAATCTGCGTAAACACTTTCCCCTCCGCTGCCCAGTAGTCCCGGAAGGCGGCAAGTTCAGCAGGTGTAAATTCTGTCTCCGGCAAAGCCATCCCCCACAACGCAGCCCGTCGTCGAAAATCCCGTGACGGATACCAGCTATCGCTCATCGGGAATTTTCCGATGGGTTCGCTCAGGCCATACAGGAATACAGGGGGGGCTGCCTGTAACGACAAAACTTCCTGCTCACTGGTCGGAGCACTCTCGCGTGCGTTATGTGTGGGGTTTAGATCTTTGGGTTCCTTTGGGTTCCGTGATCCGTTTTTGGGTGTCTTTGATGGAAAATTTGGGTGTCTTTGGTTATTTTCCATGCAGCTAAGAGTTCTGTTTTTGGGTCTGTTTTGTGCTGAAACATAACCATTTTCGGTACTGTTTTTATTAACAGCACCAATTTTACCCACCTTTAAAGACTCCCGTTTTTGGGTGTATTCAGGCTCGGCAACACTTTCTTCTACACCGATAAGTCGGTACACCACAATTTGCTTTGTTCTGCCTTTTCTCTCACCGGTATCAACAATTAACCCAATCTCCATCAGGTGTCGTAAGCTGTCCTGCACAGTCTTTTTGTTCAGTTCCGTTACTTCTGCCAGTGCAGATACAGACGGGTATGCACACAAATCGGCACCGCACATATCAGCAAGCCAGGTCAATACTGACTTACTGGATGAACTGCCGGTTTTCACCTTTTTAGCCCATCGTAGTGCATCGATACTCATACGAACCCCTGGCAGACATTTGTTTATCTGCAAAGTAATATTGGTATTGCTGACGATACGCGTGCTTGAAAGCAATAGCTTTTTCTATAAGCTCGTCAGTCTCACGTTCCACAACAACTGGATCCGCAAAAAGCAGCCCGGACTCCACCACATCGCCATATTCTTTGTTTAACCCGGCGATCATGTACGTAATGCTTTTTCCGTCAGTAATTTCACAATACAATCTGAAATCGCTGATCCGGATAGCCTCCATAATTGCCGGAATCAGCGCCGTGAATTTGTCACGCTTATCTCTGGTGTCGATAGCTTTCCAGCGTTCGAATATCTTCACCCGGTTAACGCCCAGCGCCCGTTGATCAACCTCGCCATCATTAAACGTGACGCGTTGAACATCGATGTTCGGGCGTTCTTTCAGAGCCCAGAATGCTTCCGTGATTAATATCGTCGCCTGCTCCTGTGTCATTCCTGGTCGGCATACCCAGGTATCCAGAGCCTCACAAACCTGTTCAGTGGTGATTTTCATTGTTCAACCGCCCCGCCCGCTTTGCCTTACGATATTCGTCATAAACTTTGGGGTCGTACTGAAGTTCCCCGCCGGATGCCTCTTGCAGGCGCATCGCGCGACCTTCAGGAACCAGTTCCCCCCATGCAGCAACGCTTGCCAGCCTAACTCCTGCGACATTGGCAAGCTTTGTTTTGCTGCCAAAAAACGCTATAGCATCAATTTTCAACATATCGAACCCCTTAGATTTTCCTAAGGAAACTAGATCGTAGAGAAACCTAAGTCAAGAAAAATTAGAATTACCTAATATGAAAAACGAAACCTTCGGTGCTCGCCTCTTATACAGGCGAAAAAAATTAAAACTGTCTCAGGCCGCATTAGGTAAGCTGGTCAAAGTGGCTCACGTAACAATTTCTCAATGGGAAAGAGATGAAACACAGCCAGCGGGGAAGAGATTATTCGCACTGAGCCAGGCGCTTCAGTGCTCGCCGACTTGGCTTCTTTTTGGAGATGAAGATAAGCAACCAGGCGAACCGATCCCAGATAATCAGCCAGTCAATCTGACAGAAGATCAAAAAGAGTTGCTTCAACTGTTCGACGCACTGCCTGAGTCAGAGCAAAAGGCTCTGTTGTCAGAGATGCGTGCTCGAGTTGAGAATTTCAACAAACTTTTTGAAGAACTACTCAAAGCTCGCAAAAGAAGCGCAAATAAATAACCCCCCTTTTTTTCGCAACTCTCTGTAATAAAAAGCACAAACTTTCAAATACTTGTGTTTTTTACATCAAGAAGCTTAGGTTTTTCTACACAAAAAGCTTGACCATAACTCTTAGGTTATTCTAAATTCTACTCATCAAGACACCGCACGGTGTTCTCAGCAAACAGTTCCGCTACCCGGCGTTAAGGGGAAGCAGAGGATTTCTCAGTGGGCGAAGTCAAACATCAGAATGGAAGGCGTCCAGGGATCAGCAAAGAAACAGCGATGGCGCTTTATATTGATATCAGCGCCATTGCCGGACAGGTAAGAGTTATCAGAGCGGTAACTAAGCGGTATGCGCCTTTACTTCAGA
>NZ_JABWMS020000108.1:0-6738 GCF_013369155.2 Escherichia sp. 94.0001
GATAGTTGGTTGACGTTTCCGAGATTTCCCGAAAATTATTGGTTGACGACCCCTTATTTTCCCGAAAGTTTCCAGCCTGAAGCATGGCGGCGCGGTGACACCAGATAATCCAGCCAAGCGCCATATCCCATACCATGTAATCTCTATCGCCATTTTTTGCTCTGCAGCGATCTACAAATTCTCCGAAACGCTTCTCCATAAATAATTCATAGGCTGCTCGTTCATCCGATACTGCTGCCAGTGATACCAGCGCAATCCGTGCCAGCTCTTCCGCTTCTTCTGCTGGAAGCACAACGTTGCTACCCGGTCCGTATGTTTCGCGCCAATGCTGGATTGTCAGCAGTCGATCTTTGGTAATAGTGGTCATAGCTATTTCACCTTAATCTCAACATTTCGCAGCTTTAGCTCTACTGGCATGTCTGACTTTCCTGTTAATGCTAATGCGAGATTTTCTGGAGTAATGAGAGCAGTTATTGTTTTCCCCATCGCCAGACGAATAATCATTCGTATTTCGCGATCGTCACATGCTCCTGGTCGAACAATTGATATTTGTCCGTTCATCTCACTCTCCTTTGATGCGAATGCCAGCGACGCGTAATGCGTGTTCTAGGTCAATCAGGTAAAGCCACCTGCCATTTTCTTTAGGTATCATGACATGTCGCTCATCTGCATTTATCGGGTGTCCATATCGAAGGTCGTAGCGAGTCGGTAATTGAACTTCCCGCGCTTCCAGTTCAGCAATACGCTTGCTCCCATCAGAGATAACGCCTTCGTAATACTCACGCTGCTCGTTGAGTTGTGATTTTGCTTCTTCCAGTCCATCCAGCAAATCAGCGATAATATCCGCTTCCCGATGACGGATGTGACGCTTAAACGCAGCAAGAGCCGCATCACAATCCCGTTCAGCATTTGGGCTGTCCGGGGTAGCCTGATACCACGCCAGCGTCGATTGATAGTTTTGTGCTGCCTCACGCAGTGCCTGATAGTCAATCTTGCTCACTGGCTGCCTCCTTTGCCGGGATTTCTAACTTTTGAGTGGTTGTATCAAATTCAAACAACTTAACCACGTCATCAAACAGGACATAATCACCATCAGGATCTTCAGTCATATCAGCGCCACAATCCTGACCGCACGAGTCGCAACCTCCCATATCAAGCTCGTATCGCTTCAGGTTCGCGATATTTGATAAATTCAGCGCCAGTATAGCCAGATCATTAACCTCGTCTGCGATATACCCTGCACCATGTCCATACATTTCAATGCGGGATATGATTTCTTCTACACGTTGTTTTGTGATCGTCATTTTTCTCTTCACTCCGATATACAAGGATTACTACACCCCCTCTGCTGATTGCGCGAGCTGGATCCCCTGGTTCCATGCCGTCAATTCCGAAGGCTTCGAAAAATGCATCCATTGCCTTCTGGCGTTGCTCCTGCTTACGGCGTTTATTCCATTTTTTCATGAACAACAGTGACAGCCATCGTCCGCTGCAGAACATAATGTAGAAATAACCAAGAAGTGCCAGGCCGGTGTTCAGGGCCATATCAATCGTTATCGCCGGGTCAATATTCACTGCCCACCTCCTGAAAAATCACCGCATGGCCCGGTTTCTCCTCCAGTGCCAGCTCAGCCCTTGCACCTGCCGACTGCTGCCAGCCTTTCAGCATGTAAACCGCATCCACGCAACGGAGCATTGCCATGCAAATATCCATGTAGTGTGGCTGAGTCAGCCCGTCCGGAAGTACTGCCGGGTTTAAAACGGTATGCCCTTCCCGTTTCAGCACCTCTTCCGCTTTGTGAAATGCCTCGCGGTTAAAATTTTCATATCCCGTCATCGGACCGGCGATATAAACCCTCACCCTCACTCCTGAATCCTCCTGTCGAAATAAACGTAGTTATTCACTGCGCCCAACTTCATCCCAAACTTTTCGGCAATTTCCCGTCGGGGTACACCACGCTGATGCAGTTGCCGCGCCAGCTCAATATCACGCTGTGAACATTTGGCTGACTGGTGATAATCACCCCGTAACATCATGCTGATACCCAGTTCCCGCGCTTTCGTCCTGACGGCTGACTCACTACGGCCAATCAGATAACCGATGCTTTCGACTCTCATCGTTCCCGCACACTGCCGGAGTATCAGGATTTCAGCCCAGCGCCACTTCTTCCAGCCACTCACCGCTGCTGCTCTCTGGTGGCGGTAATATCCCGGAGAATATCCCTGTGTTTGTTCAGTTCCCGTAGCGCAGCACAGACTCGCTCCCACTTCTGAACATCACTTTTCGCCCGGCGCAGCTCGCGGTTAGCCACATGCAGCGATGGTAGAATCAGGTCATCTGCTTTCGCTTCAGTGAACGATTGCTGCAACTTCACAATGTCCTCCACCGCTTCTGTTTTAATTTCTTCCTGTGCAGCCGTTTCCTGGACTGGTAACGCAACACCAGCTGGCTGAGGAAGGGCTTTACCCTCCGTTTCAGCTACGGATGCTGCTTTCGGCTCTGCCGGTAAATCAACGCCCGGTATGCAGTAACGAAATTTACCATCCTGATTCACGCGAATCAGACACCCTTTGCTGATTGCCATTGCCAGCGATGAATTCGCCCGGCGGGAGGTAATTCCGAACATCAATGCCAGTTCATCCGCCGTTTGTGGGCCATGTTGTTCAATCGCCTCTGTCAGCATTTGCGCCGTCACTTTCGGTACCGGTGACACCGGTTCACTTTCACCAGCCTGAGTCAGCCACCATATCGCCCCCTTGTTATCCGCTTCTCCACGGCGTTTCAGTTTCCACAGTTCGTTGACAGCCTCTTCACGACTGATTCCAAGGCGAGCTGCCACCACATGTGAAGAGGCTCTTTTCAGTGCTTTCAGTGCGTCAGATACGGTTTCCATTAAAATTTCCTCCGACAAAATCGTTTCTCAGATTCAAACAAAACCAGCCGCCTTCCGGCGCTCGTATTCCTGTTTCAGTAATTCAATTGGCGTTGGCCCTTGCGGGCACTTCGGCGATGCGAGTTGTCTCCGGATCGGGGGAATACTCATCCCGTTACCAACTTGCTTTGCCCATTTCGTCAGTTGCCGTTCTGCAAGTCGTTTTAACTCACCTTCCGTCATCTGCCGCTCAATCCCTCTGTCACGCATCTCGAGGCAAATGTGGTACAGCACCGGCTGTGGCCACGGGTATTTATCACTCCCGTCGTACCGCCAGGATTCATTCCTCCAGCGACGGTACTCCTCCATCACGGCATCCACCGTCAGGCCAAATGGATTTGCCCCGCTCTCCGAAATCAACGCCACAAACTCAGCCAGATCCGGAGGCCACGTTTCACCCGCCCGGCAGCGGTCCATGCACTGACGGCAGACCTGCCGGATTTGCTGTTCAGTCATCGCGCCAATCTGAGCAATCCAGAGCTTCGACGGCGCAGCCCCGTTCTTCTGGGTCCAGCGGTTCGAATACACCTCCCCCATAAGTTCCCACAGCTTCCAGGCCGTTTCCGTTGCTGATAAATCCGTTTTCACGTTCCCACTGTTCACGTGCTGCCCGAATTTCCTGAACTGCCCGTGATGCGGTGCCACCTGGTGCTGCATGGCTTCCCCCCTTGCTGACTGGTTTTACCTGTGCCCTGACGTGCTGCACGTGACGGGCAAATTTCTGCTCCCACTGAACCTGCGTGAAAACCTTCCCCTCCGCCATCCAGTAATCCCGGAATGCGGCAAGCTCAGCAGGTGTAAACTCAGGCTCAGGCAGAGCCATACCCCACAATGCAGCCCGCTGTCGAAAATCCAGCGACGGCTGCCAGACACCAGTCATCGGAAATTTCCCGATCGGTTCGCTCAGGCCATCCGGGTATTCAGGTTCTGCTGTCTGCAACGGCGCGCCATTCGACTCACTGGCTGGAGCACTCTCGCGCATGCGCGCGTTATGTGTGGGGTTTAATTCTTTATCTGTATCTGTCGTGACTTGTCGTGACATATGCGTGACGCGTCGTGACTCATCGTGACAATCAGTGTTCTGCTCCCGCAGTCTTTCCCGCTCCCGCTGCGCTCTCTTGCGCTCTGCCGGGGATTTTGCGGTTTGCGAAACATTACCGTTATCCTCCTTCATCACCTGGCGTTTTTCCCATCCGGAAATAAGATCGCCATCCAGAACTCGCCCCTGCATTGCATGCAAAATTGAATCAATCACGTCTTCCGTCACATCAAGCGCACTTGCTAAATCTTCCGTCGTGACATCAATGTGACCACGTAGTGACACGCCGTGACATTTCGTGACATTTCGTGACGCACTCACCAGAAGGTGGATATACACCGCCATCACTGTTGCGATTGGCTGTCCTGAGACCCTGGCAATGGTTCGCCATTTGGGATCATTTGGCATGTCATGCCACAATCTGAGCCAGGCATTAGCCATACTCACCTCATCTGATACCGAACTTTACCCTCGAACATCCAGAAGAAATCCGGCATGAATATTGTTGGTCAATGCACGACAACAGCATTACCAGGCTGACCCCCACTGTTAGTCAGGGTGCCCCAGGCGATCGCCGCTGCGACAAAATCATCCACATCTTTCACCAGCCGATCCCTCCGTTCGACGATCTCACGGTAATATTCAGAGCTGTGACTGCGCATACGGGCCACCAGCAGAGGCGGCATTGCCTTTTCGATCGCCGGTAACAGAGCCTGCATTTTTTCAACAGCATCAGGGGTGTCTTTATCCAGCCAACGGAAAATTTTCTGGGTATTACGAGCCAGGGCTTCCGGATGGCTGTCGTCGTACAGTTCCGGGAACGTCATCCCCAGTTCGAAATAAGTCCGGGCTATTTCAGCTGCAGGAACTTTCTCACCATCAGGATATGCCCAGGCATTCATCGCCATGCGGATGTGCTCATGTTTGATTTTCATGAATCATTTGCCTCTTGATGCTTCGGGTATGATCGTTTTCGTCATTTGGCTGCTTCATCGACATATTCTGCGAATAACATGACGAGCGTCGTAAGTATGTCCAATCAACATCAGGACGAAGTTCTTCACACAGGACACCACCTTTTGTTGCTCGTTCAATCGCAGGACATCTCTCAGCAGGCAACTGACGTACACCTTTGATCCATTGATTTACGCTTGGAGGAGATACACCTAAAAGCCTAGCCATTGCTGATTGCCCACCGACAACAGCACAAGCTCGTTTGAATGAATAGTTATCTTTTTTCATCGAATGAACTCCAAAAAACACACAATAATATTAGGCTTAGCCTAATGCGATTGTCAATAGGCTATGCCTAACACTTCGAGAGTAGGGATTGCCTAACGCGATGCGCATAGGAGACTATTAAGCAATGCTTAGTGGTAAAGACTTAGGCCGAGCGATAGAGCAGGCCATTAACAAAAAAATTGCATCAGGAGCCGTCAAATCAAAGGCGGAAATCGCACGTCATTTCAAAGTCCAACCACCATCAATCCATGACTGGATTAAGAAAGGTTCGATAAGTAAAGACAAACTTCCAGAACTATGGCGTTTCTTTTCTGATGTGGTTGGTCCAGAGCATTGGGGGCTTAACGAATACCCCATACCAACCCCATCCACTTCAGATACAAAAAGTGAACTTTTAGACATAAACAGCCTTTATCAAGCCGCCTCTGATGAAAAAAGAGCAATTGTGGCTTTCCTCTTATCTGGAAATGCTACGGAGCCTAGTTGGGTTGATCATGACGTTCGCGCCTACATTGCCGCAATGGAAATGAAGGTAGCTAACTATCTGAGAAATCAAGAATCAAAACGGAAAAGCCAGAACATCACCAAGACAGGAACTTAAACTTATATGGTCCGACGGGAAATTCCTAGTTCCCGTTAGTTAACTCCTACTACCTCTCCCACAAACCATCACCTATTAGGTCGCACCCAAATCATTAGGCATAGCCTATTGACAAGCAATTAGGCATTTCCTATAGTTTTCCCATACCAACCCATCCCGTCCCACACAATACAGGGCAATACCTAGAGTTACCCGGCAGTGGTCAGGGATTAAGTAGCCAGCCCGAGGCGTATGAACATGACGGCGGGAACACTTTGTATAACAGCGCAGCAGGTTTTTAGTTCCGCTACCCCAGCGTTAAGGGGAAATGAGGTCAGCATGGATACTATCGAGCTTGGCAACAACGAATCTCTGGTATGTGGCGTGTTTCCCAATCAGGACGGCACGTTTACCGCGATGACGTATACCAAAAGTAAAACGTTTAAAACCGAAGCTGCCGCGCATCGCTGGTTAGCCAGAAACGCTAACTGATTAGCGCCAGTAAAAACAGGTTTCCACAGGTTAATTTACCCTGAAAAGTCAGGGCATAACACGAAAGCGCACGGCGAGATCCCTTTGCATATAAGTCTTGTCGTTAAATTTCTTCGACCGTGCGCTTCTGGTTGTGGCAATCCGCGAAATGGCGCGGCGGTAAGTATGGCGGGTTTATTCCTTCCCCCATTGAGGACACCGGGTTGTCAGGTTGACCATACGCTTAAGTGACAACTTCGCACAACAACCTCTGTTATCACTTTTCTGGTGATTCGGCGGAAATGGATATCCGCCCTTTTTAAAGTGAATTTTGTGATGCGGTGAATGCGGCTATGCGCACGCGGAACAGTTAAAGCAGTAAGGCGGTATTTTACTGGCGTAACAAGCATCAACTAACCCGGCGTTAATTGTTAACTGGTTAACGTCACCTGGAGGCACCAGGCACTGCATCA
>NZ_JABWMS020000109.1:0-6720 GCF_013369155.2 Escherichia sp. 94.0001
TGGCTCGACCGTGGGAAGTGGTAGTGCCAGTTCTTCTGCTGGTGGCGGTAGCTAATTATATTTTTATTTATTTTACAGGCACTTTTTCGGTAGTACCTGTAAAATATATCCTTTTTGTTTAAAACAGATAGAAGATCCATTTATAAGTGTGTTTTTATGTTCAACACTTTACTGATGAAGATATGATTTACAGTCGTTGATAAATAATTTTTTAATTTATGTGTAATTAATAGAGTTTTACTGTAATAAGGAAGAAGCTGTCAGGACACTTACTTGCTCTTTTATGAACACTCTTTTATGAAAATTGAAACGGAGAATACTGCCAGATGAGTCATCAGTGTTCACTTTCTGAACTGAATGAAAACCTGGTGCCTTTCACTGCCAGGCAGATCAAGGCCTCATTAATCTGGTGTGCAGAGGATGTCAGAAATCCAGACGAGCTGCAAAATGCCTGCAGTTATATTATCGATCCTGGCAGTACAGCTTCTGCCAAAGTGTTCCATGCAGAGCGCTATGGTGGCAGTGGTATTCAGCGTAATGGAGGTGGTGCACGTTGTGGGTTTGATGGTAACTACCAGGTTAAAGGAATAGGAAGTAATCCGTTGGTTGGCGAAGGTACTGACGAACGTCATTCTAATGGTGCACTCGGCGCTGTTCATGCAATATATGAGGCTTTGTGGGGAGAAGTACTGGCTCAAATATTACCTTATAGTGCTGTGCGGGTTCGGGCGGTTTTACTTACAGATCTCTATACTGAAAAGGCATTTGAGCGCTCCGGTAGGAAATCACGAAGAGCCCTGTTGGTACGTGAGCCTGTTGTTCGTCCGGCGCATTTTGAACGGGCACCTTACTTCCAAGTAAAACCGGAGTATTCCAGTCTGTTAATTCACGATGCCTGTCGGGTTAGATCTGTGATCCACAAGCTGCCAGGATATCTACCTGTACCACCGGAAGAAATTGATGCTGAAGCACGAACTGATCCCCGGATTTATTGCATTGAGGGGTTATGTGAACTGGCACGTCGTGAGGCCTGGCAAATGGCATTTTGTCGAACACGTTTCCTGAGATTGACAACTTCTCCTTCTAATATTGCAATGGATGGCAGATTAATGGATTTTAGCGGACTCAGTTGTCTGTTTCCGGGAGATTCCCCAGCTGATTTTGGGTATAAACTAAGATTAGCTGAACTGGCAAAAGAACCGATGGTACTTATGCAAGGGCTGTCTGATCTCTGCTTGTATATCGGAAAATATATGTTTGACCCTGACTTCACTCTTGCAGCCCGTTTGAAGGTTGAGGAGATATTTCAGAAAACTTTTCATGAAGCATGTTATTACTGTTATCTAGAACTGTTGGGTATTCCTGGAGAATTTATAACACAAAAAGAGATACCTGATATATTGAAAGAACTGGTTAACAGTTTTGTTGCATTACTCAATCAATACTGCGAGAAATCACATGCCCAAGATATTGTCAATCAGGATGGTTCACCATTGCAAAAGTTGGTTGTGACGCTAATCCATCATAGGCATAATCAAAAGCAGGCACTGAATAGTAGCATCAAGAATGATGTTTATTTCACCGTTGCACAACAGTGTTTTTCCCAGGCCATCCACTGGCTGACGCAAGGCAGTACCAGACGTCAGATAAATGCCTCATTACTCCTGAAAGAAATTGAACATCATACCATGAAAAGGCTGCAACCCAGGGAAGAGCTGAGGAAAGAGAATATGTGCGAAAAAATTGCCATCCTGCTGGATAATCATGGCGATGATCCCCTTTTTTTACAAGAAGCAATTTCTGATATGAAAAATTTTATGCTTAAGTTTTCCAGAGATGCATTTGGATATCTTGAACCGATAAGAAACACAGTGTAAAAAATATATAAGGGAAATAGTAATCATGTCTTATATAAGGGAAAACATCAGAGGAAAAGATGAATGGACTGTTTATGAACAGATCGGTTTTGCGGTCAGTTGTATGCTCTACAATCGTAATTACAGTCTGTATCCGGTGTTAACCATTCAATACTGGACTGAATATGCGATACAGCATAATCAGATTAAATTCCTGTTTGATTCACGAGGTTTTCCACTGGCGTATATTACCTGGGCATATCTTGAGGCTGATACAGAAGCGCGCCTGCTCAGGGATCCAGAATTCAGGTTGCATCCGTCTGAATGGAATGAAGATGGAAGGATTTGGATTCTGGATTTCTGTTGTAAACCAGGCTTTGGTCGAAAAGTTATTGACTATCTCATACAGCTTCAGCCATGGGGAGAAGGAGAAGTACGATGGTTAAGCAGGCGAAAGAAAATTGTGACATACATCCCTGAGCGGCTGCATAAAACGTAGTACCTCTGAAGATACAGAGATAATTGTAAATTACGGGGTAAATGCATCGCTGATACTATTTTAACAGGACTCTATATTTTCTGGCTTTGATTATAGCATTTCGGTTAACCAGTGAAGGTATTACAGGAAAAGTGTGAGTAAGAGGAGCTATTTTGTTTCGTCAGGATGCTTTAGAAAACAGAAAAATGAAGTGGCAGGGACGGGCAATATTACTTCCCGGAATACCACTATGGTTAATCATGCTGGGAAGCATAGTGTTTATTACGGCATTTCTGATGTTCATTATTGTTGGTACCTATAGCCGCCGTGTTAATGTCAGTGGTGAGGTCACAACCTGGCCAAGAGCTGTCAATATATATTCAGGTGTACAGGGATTTGTTGTCAGGCAGTTTGTTCATGAAGGACAGTTGATAAAAAAAGGGGATCCTGTTTATCTGATTGACATCAGTAAAAGTACACGTAGTGGTATTGTCACTGATAATCATCGTCGGGATATAGAAAACCAGTTGGTTCGTGTGGACAACATTATTTCCCGTCTGGAAGAAAGTAAAAAAATAACGCTAGATACCCTGGAAAAACAACGCCTGCAATACACAGATGCGTTTCGTCGCTCATCAGATATTATACAGCGTGCAGAGGAAGGGATAAAAATAATGAAAAACAATATGGAGAATTACAGAAACTATCAGGCAAAAGGGCTGATTAATAAAGATCAGTTAACTAACCAGGTGGCATTATATTATCAGCAACAAAACAATCTTCTCAGCCTGAGCGGACAGAACGAACAGAATGCCCTGCAGATAACCACTCTGGAGAGTCAGATTCAGACTCAGGCTGCAGATTTTGATAACCGTATCTACCAGATGGAACTGCAACGGTATGAGTTACAGAAAGAACTGGTTAACACTGATGTGGAGGGCGAAATCATTATCCGGGCGTTGACTGACGGGAAAGTTGACTCCCTGAGTGTCACTGTCGGGCAAATGGTCAATACCGGAGACAGCCTTCTGCAGGTTATTCCTGAGAACATTGAAAACTATTATCTTATTCTCTGGGTCCCGAATGATGCTGTTCCTTATATTTCGGCTGGTGACAAAGTGAATATTCGTTATGAAGCCTTTCCGGCAGAAAAATTTGGGCAGTTCTCTGCTACGGTTAAAACTATATCCAGGACTCCTGCGTCAACACAGGAAATGTTGACCTATAAGGGAGCACCACAGAATACGCCGGGCGACTCTGTTCCCTGGTATAAAGTCATTGCGATGCCTGAAAAGCAGATTATCAGATATGACGAAAAATACCTCCCTCTGGAAAATGGAATGAAAGCCGAAAGTACACTATTTCTGGAAAAAAGGCGTATTTACCAGTGGATGCTTTCTCCTTTCTATGACATGAAACACAGTGCAACAGGACCGCTCAATGACTAACGGGAATTTCAGACAAATTATAAATCAGCTTGATATGCGCTGGCGACGTCGTGTTCCGGTTATTCATCAGACGGAGACCGCTGAATGTGGACTGGCCTGCCTGGCAATGATATGCGGTCATTTTGGTAAGAATATTGACCTGATATCTCTTCGCCGGAAGTTTAATCTCTCGGCCCGTGGAGCAAACCTTGCAGGAATCAATGGAATAGCGGAGCAGCTGGGGATGGTCACCCGGGCTCTTTCACTGGAGCTGGATGAACTTGGTGCCCTCAAAATGCCGTGTATTCTCCACTGGGATTTCAGTCACTTCGTCGTGCTGGTCAGCGTAAAGCGTAACCGTTATGTACTGCATGATCCGGCCAGAGGCAGAAGATATCTCGGTCGGGAGGAAATGAGCCGGTATTTTACGGGCATTGCACTTGAGGTCTGGCCCGGAAGTGAATTCCTGGCGGAAACCCAGCAGACCCGCATAAGTCTCCGTTCACTGATTAACAGTATTTACGGTATTAAAAGAACACTGGCGAAAATTTTCTGTCTGTCAGTTGTAATTGAAGCAATCAATCTGGTAATGCCGGTGGGAACTCAGCTGGTTATGGATCATGCGATTCCGGCGGGGGACAGAGGGCTGCTGACGCTTATTTCTGCTGGCCTGATGTTCTTTATATTGCTCAGGGCCGCGGTGAGTATGCTGCGTGCATGGTCCTCACTGGTTATGAGCACGCTCATCAATATACAGTGGCAGTCGGGTCTGTTTAACCATCTTCTCAGACTGCCGCTGGCGTTTTTTGAACGCCGTAAATTAGGTGATATCCAGTCGCGTTTTGGCTCCCTTGACACTTTGAGGGCCACCTTTACCACCTGTGTTGTTGGGGCAATCATGGACAGTATTATGGTTGTGGGTGTTTTTGTGATGATGCTGTTATATGGAGGATATCTTACCTGGATAGTGCTCGGTTTTACCATGGTTTACGTTCTTATTCGTCTGGTGACATACGGCTATTACCGGCAAATATCGGAAGAAACTCTTGTCAGGGGGGCCCGGGCCAGCTCCTATTTTATGGAAAGCCTGTATGGTATTGCCACGGTAAAAATCCAGGGTATGGCTGGGATTCGGGGAACACACTGGCTTAACCTGAAAATAGATGCGATCAATTCAGGTATTAAGTTAACCAGGATGGATTTGCTCTTCGGGGGGATAAATACTTTTGTTGCCGCCTGTGATCAGGTGGCGATTTTATGGCTGGGTGCAAGCCTTGTGATCGATAATCAGATGACAATAGGGATGTTTGTGGCATTTGGTTCTTTTCGTGGGCAGTTTTCGGATCGGGTTGCTTCGCTGACCAGTTTTCTTCTTCAACTGAGAATAATGAGTCTGCATAATGAGCGCATTGCAGATATTGCACTACATGAAAAGGAAGAAAAGAAACCGGAAATTGAAATCGTTGCTGACATGAGCCCGGTTTCACTGGAAACCACTGATTTAAGCTACCGGTATGACAGCCAGTCAGCACAGGTATTCAGTGGTCTGAATTTGTCTGTGGCTCCGGGAGAAAGTGTGGCTATAACTGGTGCCTCCGGTGCCGGAAAAACCACATTAATGAAAGTATTATGTGGACTGTTTGAACCAGATAGTGGAAAAGTACTGGTTAATGGCACGGATATACGTCAACTTGGAATAAATAATTATCACCGTATGATAGCCTGTGTTATGCAGGACGACCGGCTATTTTCAGGATCAATTCGTGAAAATATCTGTGGGTTTGCAGAAGAAACAGACGACGAATGGATGACAGAATGTGCCAGAGCAAGTCATATTCATGATGTGATAATGAAAATGCCAATGGGGTATGAAACGTTAATAGGTGAACTGGGGGAAGGTCTTTCCGGCGGTCAAAAACAGCGTATATTCATTGCCCGAGCTTTATACCGGAAACCTGGAATATTATTTATGGATGAGGCTACAAGTTCTCTTGATACAGAAAGTGAACGTTTCGTGAATGCTGCTATAAAAAAGATGAATATCACCCGGGTGATTATTGCACATAGAGAGACAACTTTAAGAACAGTTGATCGGATTTTTAGAATTACAAATTAGGATAATATATCACTAAAAGCAGCATTGCTGCATAATAAGCTATGCTGCTTTAGAAATTAATCAACTTCCACTACTAGAAGAGGATGTTGATGAGTTAAATCCTGAGTTTAATAAACCTCCATTGTAGTTTGGATTAAAACTTCCAAGTCCTATACCCGGATTATAGTTAATACCGTTTGATGGTATTGTTATTGTCCTATTTGAACCATCAGCAATAACTCCTCCAATATATCCTCCAATTGCACTTCCTGCTATATCCGCACCAGGGATTTTTGTTGCTTTACCTAAAAAACCACCAGCCGCAGTACCTATTGCAACGGATGCATCTTTATCTAATCCTGCACCATGTATTAAAGCAAGTTCATCGGTTGTTATATTTCTCATGTTATTTCCTCTTTTTATTAAAGAAAGATAAAACAAATAAAAACAGTACACTCGCAAGTAACGAAAGAATTATTTTCTTTATGAAAAGATAAAGGGTTAATGTGTCTAAGTCTGAATTTATAAGTTGTATTATAAAGAACAACGAGAAATAAAAAAATAGTTTCATTATTAAACCGTCCCTATACATGAGTCTTTGAGTGCTTATGAAAAACTTAGAAATAAAGACTATAGAAACCAAGGTAGCAAAAATTTTTATTTATCCGAATATTTTTACTTCTTGCTGTTTGTATATCTTTTTTATTGTTGTAAAATAGTTCGTGCAATAGATGAAATAATAGTAATACCAATGAATTATACCAATTGCTTTTACTGCAAACCGTGATTTAAATCACGTTTATATAGATGTATTATAAGTTTCAAGTCTCTTTCTACGAGAAAAGGCGAAGATATTTGTTCACC
>NZ_JABWMS020000010.1:0-123160 GCF_013369155.2 Escherichia sp. 94.0001
AGCCAAAAATTTAATTAAGATTAACCTTATATTTTTAATATTATCCCTAAAAAATAAAATCAGGAGAATATATTCGGTGTTAATCAATCAGTCAAATTTTGGCCCATTGTTGATTAAACCTCATACGCAAAATTGGCACCAGACCTCCTGTACAGGTTGAATGGCTGAAAAAAGATAGGCAGATGCTCGCTTTTTGGGCTTCTGGAAGAAAAACTCTCCGCGCTGGCGGCATTACACTGGTTTGGTGCTATGACGAAAAATGCCTGGTAAGAGTATCTAAACCAGAATTCATTTCAGCTTATCAACACGCTCAAAGTCGCCCCCCTGAACGTTAACCTGAAGTGAAAGTCTTTGCTGTTAATGAAATAAAACAAAGCCCGGTTCGCCCGGGCTCTGCGCCGATAATACACTTAACTGTATGCATGTAGCGTACGTTGGCAAAGTGCCGAACGTACGCAATCCTCTTTACCGAATCGGACGATCCCGACCATTTCATCTTCTTCGAAACGTTCCAGCGCGTCACTTAATCCGGAGCGCACGCCGCGAGGCAAATCGCATTGCGTGATATCACCGTTGACGATAACCGTCACGTTCTCCCCGAGGCGGGTTAAAAACATTTTCATTTGCGCGGCAGTCACATTCTGCGCCTCGTCAAGAATGACGACTGCATTTTCAAAGGTACGTCCACGCATATAGGCGAACGGCGCAATTTCCACCTTCCCTATTTCCGGTCGCAGGCAGTACTGCATAAAGGAAGCCCCTAAGCGACGGACCAGCACGTCGTAGACCGGGCGAAAATAGGGAGCAAACTTTTCTGCGATATCTCCAGGTAAGAAGCCAAGATCTTCATCGGCTTGCAGAACTGGACGGGTGACGATAATCCTGTCGACATCCTTATGTATCAGGGCCTCTGCCGCTTTTGCGGCACTGATCCAGGTTTTTCCGCACCCGGCTTCGCCGGTGGCGAATATCAGCTGCTTACTCTCAATAGCCTTCAGATAGTGCAATTGCGCTTCATTTCGCGCGAGGATGGGCGAGGTATCGCGACTGTCGCGGGCCATACCAATGGCTTCTACGCCGCTCATCTGCACAAGCGAGGTGACCGATTCTTCTTCACGCTGCTTATGGCTGCGCGAATCCCGTCTCAGCACACGTTTTGCCTCACGACGAGCTTTGATCACTGCTTTTTGTCTTCCCATGGAGAGCACCTTGAGTTGTTTGTATTCATCACACGCGCCGTTGGCAGCGCGATTATGCGCACGAACATCAGAGGGTTGGCTTCCTTGTAAGCCATAGTTTGCTGTTGGATAAAATGCCGAAAAACGGCTACGCACACCGTTTGCGGCGTCGGTAACACATGAAAAGTAAGGAAGAATTTGAAAATGCAAAGTGACGAGATGACTACCGGAGGAGAAATCTCCGCGAGTGGTGGAGCGTTGCTTAACAAAACATTGTCCAGTACAGGACGTTACCATCCGCGATCTCCATAGTGACTGACTATCACTGCCGGGAACTTCCGCTGCTACTTAATAATTACAACAGATCTCGCATTCATTGCAACAATATATTCACTTATATTTAACTATAAAACACCATTTCAGTGACATTAGTTTCTACTGGAAAGATGACAGAGTGATGACAGTGATGAAAAAAGCTGTGTGCTTTCAGCAGGATTCGCGTCAGGCATCAACGCACGAACGCCGGATGCGGCGTGAACGCCTGGTACGGCGTAAACGCCTTATCCGCCTCTAAAAATTAAACTCGCAATAATGCGCTTCCAAGATAATCGCTCGCGTCCTTCACCCCCGGCAGCGCAAAAAAATAACCGCCGCCGATGGGTTTAACGTATTCCTCCAGCGCTTCACCATTGAGCCTTTTTTGTACTGTCAGGAAGCCCTTTTCCAGATCGTGTTGGTAGCAGACAAACAGCAACCCCATATCCAGTTGCCCGGAGTTGGTAACACCCAACGAATAACTGTAGCCACGACGCAGCATCAGACTAGACTCGCTCTCCGTCGTGCGGGGATTCGCCAGCCGGATATGGCTGTCCAGCGCAATCACCTTCCCTTCCGGATCGCTAGCGTAATCCGGAACATCATGCTCATGCTGCATTCCCAGCGGCGCACCGGTTTGTTTGTCGCGACCAAAAATTGTCTGCTGTTCTTTCAGCGGCGTTCTGTCCCAAAATTCCACTCGAAACTGAATCAAACGCACCGCCTGGTAGCTGCCGCCGATAGCCCACGCAGGCTCCTGCTGATCTGCCGTCACCCACACCACTTTTTGCATCAATTTCGCGTTTTGGCTGTCAGGATTAGCAGTGCCGTCTTTGAAGCCCAGCAAATTAATCGGCGTCTCTTTGCCTTTACTGCGCGCCGCGTGATCAGAAATAAACCCTTCCCGCTTCCAGCGCACACTGAGCAAATCCGGCGTATGTTTAATGATATCGCGCAGTGCATGGATCACCGTGTCCTGGGTATTGGCGCAAATCTGTAGCAACACATCACCATGACATAACGCCGCATCAAGCGAGTCGTTAGGGAAACGTGTCATCTTCTGCAACTTTTTCGGCATCTGTGGCGCAAGGCCAAAGCGCTCATCAAACAATGAGTGACCCACCGATAACGTGATGGTGAGATTATCGGGCGCAATGTAGCCGCCAAGAATGCCGGAATCGCGTGGCGGCAGGCGTGGATTTGACGTTTCTGGTGCCGCTCCGCCCTGAGTCAGAAAGGCAAAACGCTGAGTCAACAAGCGAAACAATCGCGCAAGATCAGCTTTATCGCTGGCAAGCACATCAAACGCCACCAGCATCATTGCCGCCTGCTGCGGCGTCAGAATACCCGCCTGATGTTCGCCATAAAACGGCTGCGCTTCACTGCGCGCATCCGGTGAAAGCGTCCCCGGCGCACTTAGTGGTTTTTGCGCATGCGCTACCGGGCAACTTCCCGCCAGTGCCAGCGCGCCAATCCCTTTCAGTAAACGTCGGCGTGACGGTTCATTCACGCCGTTTTCATCTTCATACTGCATAACGCTTAATCCAGCCCCAGCACACCGCGAAGTTGCGCCAGATCTTCCGCCAGCGCAGTAATCGGCCCTTTCAGCGCATTACGATCGGCATCGGTCAATTTGTCGTAGGTTTCAAAACCGTCTTTAGTACGGTATTTCGCCAGAATGGTATCGACCTTTTTGAAGTTAGCATCGACTTTTGCCAGCAGTTCCGGGTTGGCTTTTTGTAGTTGTGGACGCAGCAGATCGACAATTTTCTGCGAGCCTTCAACGTTAGCCTGGAAGTCCCACAGATCGGTGTGGCTGTAGCGATCTTCTTCACCGCTGATTTTGCTGGCTGCTACTTCCTCAATCAGTCCGGCTGCGCCGCCGACCACTTTTGAAGGTGGGAAAGCCAGTTCACTGATGCGTTTTTGCAAATCGACCACATCGGTATAAAGCTGGTCAGCGTACTGATCCATTCCTTTGGTAGTGTTGTCGCCAAACAAGGCTTTTTCCAGACGATGGAATCCGGTGAATTTCGGATCGGCGGCTTTTTGCTCGTAATCATCTTCACGGGCGTCAATGCTACCATCCAGATCGGAGAACAGCTCAGCAATCGGTTCAATGCGCTCATAGTGCTGGCGCGTCGGCGCATACAGTGCTTTCGCTTTTTCGATATCGCCTGCTTTGATGGCGTCGGTAAAGGCTTTGGTGTCGGTCACCAGCTGTGTGGTTTCCGCCATGACATACGCTTTATATGCAGTAATTGCACCACCAAGACTTAACAGCGCATCGCTCTGCGCCGCATCCGCCGTTGCCTCACCTTTGACGATCAACTTCCCTTTCGGGTTTGTCAGCAGACCACAGGTCATATCGTATTCACCAGGCTGTAAATTTGCCGTCATTTTCTGGCTAAAACCAGGGGCGATATTTTCCCGCTCTTCCACCACCATCACGCCTTTGAGGATCTCCCACTCCAGCGCCTTCTGGCTGTGGTTCTGAATAATGAACTGTGTTTTCCCGGCGTTAACCGTAATGGTCATCGGTTCGCACTGTTTATCTGTCACAGTGACTTTGACCTGCGGAATATCAGCAGCGTTAGCCATAAAAGCAGAGGAGAACAGCGCAGCCACGCTTAATTGCAGTGCACTATGGCGGAAGTTAATGGTCATGACGAGACTATCCCTTTAAAGTATGTTGTAACTAAGCAAGAGTTTGCGTCATTTTCGTTACGCGGAGCGAGACGCTGTCGCCCCTGCGCGCGGCGGCAGAGCAAATGCCACCAGCGCCGGGATGAGATAAATAAACCAGACGGCGACTTCGCTGACGCTCGGCGCTTCCTGATAACCAAAGATACCTTCCATCAGCGTACCGAACAGCGAATGAGTTGAGAGCACCGCGCTCATATCGAAGGCGATTTCCTGAAAGTGGTTCCACAGCCCGGCTTCATGAAACGCGCGAATAGCACTTGCCGCCAGCCCTGCGGCGACGAAGAGAATAAACAGGCTGGTCCATTTAAAAAACGCGCCAAGATTGAGGCGAATACCGCCCCAGTAAAGCAGGAAGCCGAGCACCACGGCTGTAGCAAGACCGAGCATTGCACCCAGCGGAGGCCAGATCCCGACATCTTGTTGAAACGCCGCCAGCAGGAAAAAGACCGACTCCAGCCCTTCCCTTGCAACGGCAAAAAAGACCATCATCACCAGCGCCCAGCCATGATGATTCCCACGCTGCAATGCGCTATCGACTGCCTGTTCCAGTTGCACTTTGACGTTGCGCGACACTTTACGCATCCAGAAAACCATCCAGGTGAGGATCACCACGGCAATCACCGCCACGATACCTTCGAACAATTCCTGCTCTTTTTGCGGAAATTCGCCGGTGGTTTCATTAATGAAGATACCCAGCCCCAGGCACAACGCAGCGGCTAGCAACACGCCAATCCACATGACACCAATCCATCGACCTCGCTGGGTACGCTTAAGATAGCTGGCAATCAGGCTGACAATCAGCGCGGCTTCAAGTCCTTCGCGCAACATAATGAGAAACGGAACAAACATGCCACCCACCCTTAAACGTTTTTCTGAGTCAATCTATGCAAAGAAAAGTAAATCGCAGTGATAGCGATTATCATTACGGTGAAGAAAAACACAAGCGGAATGTAGTGATAATGATGAGGAAATGTAAAAATATTTTGAGGAAAAATGCAGAGGGCAATCACTGATTGCCCTCTGCCTGCTTCTGATTATGGCGTGGAATTTTCGGAAAAACGCCTTCCCTTACCCTTCCTGCAACCGTGACGGCGGCGCGGAATGATAGTGCGCATCGGCGTCAGCAAAGCGTTTTTGCATCGCCGCTGACGGTGCTTTACCCAGTAAACTAAACACCACAATCCCAATGCTACCGAAGATAAAGCCCGGAATAATTTCGTACAGTCCCAGCCAGCCGAACTGCTTCCAGACAATAACCGTCAGCGCGCCAATGATCATCCCCGCCAGTGCACCATTGCGCGTCATGCGTGACCACATCACCGAGAACAGCACAACCGGACCAAACGCCGCACCGAAGCCTGCCCACGCGTAGCTCACTAAGCCCAGCACGCGGTTTTCCGGATTCGCCGCCAGCGCAATCGCCACCAGCGCCACCACCAACACCATCACACGCCCTACCCACACCAGTTCTTTCTGGCTGGCATGTTTACGTAGAAATGCTTTGTACAGATCTTCGGTAATCGCACTGGAGCACACCAGCAGCTGGCAACTTAACGTCGACATCACCGCCGCCAGAATCGCCGACAACAGAATCCCGGCAATCCACGGGTTAAACAATATTTGTGCCAGTTCGATAAACACGCGCTCAGAGTTCTGGTTTACCGCACCGGCAACCGCTGGATTATTGTTAAAGTATGCAATGCCGAAGAAACCGACCGCCACCGCGCCTGCCAGACAGAGGATCATCCAGGTCATGCTGATACGACGCGCATGGACAATGCTGTGGTGAGAATCCGCCGCCATAAAACGCGCCAGAATATGCGGCTGACCGAAGTAACCCAGCCCCCAGCCCATCAGCGAGATAATGGCGACAAAATTCAACCCTTTGAGCATATCCACGTTTTCAATGCTCTTTTGTTTGATCACTTCCAGCGAGTCGCCAAACCCACCGACGCTAATGATCACGATAACCGGCGTCAGGATCAGGGCAAAAATCATCAGGCTGGCCTGTACAGTGTCAGTCCAGCTCACCGCAAGGAAGCCGCCAATAAAGGTGTAAAGGATCGTCGCCGCAGCTCCCGCCCACAGAGCCGTTTCGTAGCTCATGCCGAAGGTGCTTTCAAACAGACGCGCGCCAGCCACAATGCCCGAAGCACAATAAATGGTGAAGAACAGCAAAATTACCAGCGCGGAGATAATGCGCAAAATACGGCTTTTATCTTCAAAACGCCCGGTAAAATAATCCGGCAATGTTAAGGCGTTATTATTGTATTCGGTATGCACACGCAAGCGCCCGGCCACCAGCTTCCAGTTAATCCACGCGCCTAATGTCAGGCCAATGGCGATCCAGCTTTCGGAAATCCCGGAAAGAAAGACTGCACCCGGTAATCCCATTAACAGCCAGCCGCTCATATCCGACGCACCTGCCGATAATGCCGTCACGAATGGCCCAAGGCTGCGACCGCCAAGAATATAGTCGTCGAAGTTTTTGGTTGATCGCCAGGCGATGAACCCAATCAATATCATGCCAAAAATATAGACACAGAATGTCACCAACATCGGTGTGCTAATAGCCATCTAAAGTCTCCAAAAAATTATTTTCGGCAATGTCGAAACTTGCCGTTATATCTGCCACCGGAACGGGGTAACAGAGTTTATGTTTTCCCAGGGCGACCGTATCCTGCCGGAAGCGCTGGTTATTCACAATCGATTTAACACACCATTTACATTAAATTTTAGTGCTCAGCGATACTATTTTTCATCAGGTTGCACTCCCTCACATTTTTTGCGGTTGCACCTTTCAAAAATGTTAACTGCCGCAGAGAAAAAGTCTGAGTTATTTTTTTAATCCCTGTCATATCGATTTCTTTTATTAACATTTCATTCATTTTTAAGCTTGCTACGCAGGTCACATTTAACATGATTGCACAAAGTTGCAACATCATGGATATTTCACGATAACGTTAAGTTGCACCTTTCAGAACAACAGGAGTAATGGCATGGGAACCACCACCATGGGGGTTAAGCTGGACGACGCGACGCGTGAACGCATTAAGTCTGCCGCGACACGTATCGATCGCACACCGCACTGGTTAATTAAGCAGGCGATTTTTTCTTATCTTGAACAACTGGAAAACAGCGATACTCTGCCAGAGCTACCTGCGCTGCTTTCTGGCGCGGCCAATGAGAGCGATGAAGTACCGAATCCGGCAGAGGAACCACACCAGCCATTCCTCGACTTTGCCGAGCAAATTTTGCCACAGTCGGTTTCCCGTGCGGCTATCACCGCCGCCTATCGCCGCCCGGAAACCGAAGCGGTTTCTATGCTGCTGGAACAAGCTCGCCTGCCGCAGCCGGTTGCTGAACAGGCTCATAAACTGGCGTATCAACTGGCCGATAAACTGCGTAATCAAAAAAATGCCAGTGGTCGCGCAGGCATGGTTCAGGGATTATTGCAGGAGTTTTCGCTGTCATCGCAGGAAGGCGTGGCGCTGATGTGTCTGGCGGAAGCGCTATTGCGTATTCCCGACAAAGCCACCCGTGATGCGTTAATACGCGACAAAATCAGCAACGGTAACTGGCAGTCACACATTGGTCGTAGCCCGTCGCTGTTTGTTAATGCCGCCACCTGGGGGCTTCTCTTTACCGGCAAACTGGTTTCTACCCATAACGAAGCCAGCCTCTCTCGTTCGCTGAATCGCATTATCGGTAAGAGTGGCGAACCGCTGATCCGCAAAGGTGTGGATATGGCGATGCGTCTGATGGGCGAGCAGTTCGTCACTGGTGAAACCATCGCGGAAGCGTTAGCCAATGCCCGCAAGCTGGAAGAGAAAGGTTTCCGTTACTCCTACGATATGCTGGGCGAAGCCGCACTGACCGCAGCGGACGCGCAGGCATATATGGTTTCCTATCAGCAGGCGATTCACGCTATTGGTAAAGCCTCCAATGGTCGTGGCATCTATGAAGGTCCAGGCATTTCAATCAAGCTATCGGCGCTGCATCCGCGCTACAGCCGCGCCCAGTACGATCGGGTAATGGAAGAGCTTTACCCACGTCTGAAATCATTAACCTTGCTGGCGCGTCAGTACGATATTGGTATTAACATTGATGCCGAAGAGGCCGATCGTCTGGAGATCTCCCTCGATCTGTTGGAAAAGCTTTGTTTCGAGCCTGAACTGGCAGGCTGGAACGGCATCGGTTTTGTTATTCAGGCTTATCAAAAACGCTGCCCGCTGGTGATCGATTACCTGATTGATCTCGCCACCCGCAGCCGCCGTCGTCTGATGATTCGCCTGGTGAAAGGCGCGTACTGGGATAGTGAAATCAAACGTGCGCAAATGGACGGCCTTGAAGGTTATCCGGTTTATACCCGCAAGGTGTATACCGATGTTTCTTATCTCGCTTGTGCGAAAAAGCTGCTGGCGGTGCCAAATCTCATTTACCCGCAGTTTGCAACGCACAACGCCCACACGCTGGCGGCGATTTATCAACTGGCAGGTCAAAACTACTATCCGGGTCAGTACGAGTTCCAGTGCCTGCATGGTATGGGCGAGCCACTGTATGAGCAGGTCACCGGGAAAGTTGCCGACGGCAAACTTAACCGTCCGTGTCGTATTTATGCTCCGGTCGGTACCCATGAAACACTGCTGGCATATCTGGTGCGTCGCCTGCTGGAAAACGGTGCTAACACCTCGTTTGTTAACCGTATTGCTGATACCTCTTTGCCACTGGATGAACTGGTTGCCGATCCAGTCACTGCAGTAGAAAAACTGGCGCAACAGGAAGGGCAAACTGGATTACCCCATCCGAAAATTCCCCTGCCGCGCGATCTTTACGGTCACGGGCGCGACAACTCGGCAGGGCTGGATCTCGCCAATGAACACCGGCTGGCATCACTCTCCTCTGCCCTGCTCAACAGTGCACTGCAAAAATGGCAGGCCTTGCCAATGCTGGAACAACCGGTAGCGGCTGGTGAAATGTCACCCGTTATCAACCCGGCGGAACCGAAAGATATTGTGGGCTATGTGCGTGAAGCCACGCCGCGTGAAGTAGAACAGGCGCTGGAAAGTGCAGTTAATAACGCGCCAATCTGGTTTGCCACGCCTCCGGCCGAACGCGCGGCGATTTTGCATCGCGCTGCCGTACTGATGGAAAGCCAGATGCAGCAACTGATTGGTATTCTGGTGCGTGAGGCCGGAAAAACCTTCAGTAACGCCATTGCCGAAGTGCGTGAAGCCGTCGATTTTCTCCACTACTACGCGGGACAGGTGCGGGATGATTTCGCTAACGAAACCCACCGTCCATTAGGGCCTGTGGTGTGTATCAGCCCGTGGAATTTCCCGCTGGCGATTTTCACCGGGCAAATCGCTGCCGCACTGGCGGCAGGTAACAGCGTACTGGCAAAACCGGCAGAACAAACGCCGCTGATTGCCGCACAAGGGATTGCCATTTTGCTGGAAGCGGGTGTACCGCCAGGCGTGGTGCAGTTGTTGCCCGGTCAGGGTGAAACCGTAGGCGCGCAACTGACGGGTGATGATCGCGTGCGCGGGGTGATGTTTACCGGTTCAACCGAAGTCGCTACGTTACTGCAACGCAATATCGCCAGCCGCCTGGACGCTCAGGGCCGCCCAATTCCACTCATTGCGGAAACCGGCGGCATGAACGCGATGATTGTCGATTCCTCCGCCCTGACCGAACAGGTCGTCGTGGATGTACTGGCCTCGGCGTTCGACAGTGCGGGTCAGCGTTGTTCGGCACTGCGCGTGCTGTGCCTGCAAGATGAGATTGCCGACCACACGTTGAAAATGCTGCGCGGCGCAATGGCCGAATGCCGGATGGGTAATCCGGGTCGCCTGACCACCGATATCGGTCCGGTGATTGATGGCGAAGCGAAGACCAATATTGAGCGCCATATTCAGACTATGCGTAGTAAAGGCCGTCCGGTGTTCCAGGCGGTGCGGGAAAACAGTGAAGATGCCCGCGAATGGCAAAGTGGCACCTTTGTCGCCCCGACGCTGATCGAACTGGATGATTTTGCCGAATTGCAAAAAGAGGTCTTTGGTCCGGTGCTGCATGTGGTGCGTTACAACCGTAACCAGTTGCCGGAACTGATCGAACAGATTAACGCTTCCGGTTATGGTCTGACGCTTGGCGTCCATACGCGCATTGATGAAACCATTGCCCAGGTCACTGGCTCGGCCCATGTCGGTAATCTGTATGTTAACCGTAATATGGTGGGCGCAGTGGTGGGTGTGCAGCCGTTCGGCGGCGAAGGGTTGTCCGGTACCGGGCCGAAAGCAGGCGGTCCGCTCTATCTCTACCGTCTGCTGGCGAATCGCCCGGAAAGTGCGCTGGCAGTGACGCTCGCGCGTCAGGATGCAGAGTATCCGGTCGATGCGCAGTTGAAAGCCGCATTGACTCAGTCGCTAAATGCACTGCGTGAATGGTCGGCAAATCGTCCAGAATTGCAGGCGTTATGTACGCAATATGGCGAGCTGGCGCAGGCAGGAACACAACGATTGCTGCCAGGGCCGACGGGTGAACGCAACACCTGGACGCTGCTGCCGCGTGAGCGCGTATTGTGTATCGCGGATGATGAACAGGATGCGCTGACTCAGCTCGCCGCCGTGCTGGCGGTGGGTAGCCAGATGCTGTGGCCGGATGATGCGCTGCATCGTCAGTTAGTGAAGGCATTGCCATCGGCAGTCAGCGAACGTATTCAACTGGCGAAAGCGGAAAATATAACCGCTCAACCGTTTGATGCGGTGATCTTCCACGGTGATTCGGATCAGCTTCGCGCATTGTGTGAAGCCGTTGCCGCGCGGGATGGTGCAATTGTTTCGGTGCAGGGTTTTGCCCGTGGCGAAAGCAATATCCTTCTGGAACGGCTGTATATCGAACGCTCGCTGAGCGTGAATACCGCTGCCGCTGGCGGTAACGCCAGTTTAATGACGATCGGTTAAGCAGGTTGCCGGAGGATGCTATAACCTCCTCCGGCATCATTAACGTGGTCGAATCCCCTCAAGAATAATCCGCTGCACGTTTTCAACCGTTTGATTGAAAAACACTTCATCGCGCAACGTGGCACCTGTCACCGCCTCCACCTGAGGGGCGAAATCGGCGTAATGTTGAGTGGAAGCCCAGATCATAAAAATCAAATGCTGCGGGTCAATCGGCGCGAGTTTGCCGCTTTTAACCCAACCGGCAATCAGCGCCGATTTCTCATCAATTAACGTTTTCAAATCGCCCGTCAGTTCATCCATTAACAACGGCGCGCCTGCCAGCATCTCCATACAGAACAGGCGCGAAGCCTGCGGATAATCGCGTGAGACTTCCAGCTTCAGACGGATGTACTCTTTGATCGCCGCCAGCGGGGCGAAATCTTCACGAAACGCCTTCAATGGTGCCAACCAGATATCCAGAATTTGTCGCAGCACGGCAATATACAGCGCCTCTTTAGACGGGAAGTAATACAGCAGGTTGGTTTTTGAAACACCCGCCAACTCCGCGATCTGCTCCAGCCTTGTGCCGTGAAAACCGAATTGTGAAAAAGTGTCCAGTGCTGCGCTAAGAATCGCTTTTTTCTTCGCGCTCACTGCGCGCGAACGTTTACCCGTTGTTTTCACTGCGCCTTGCGTCATGCGCTCTCCCCTCTTGTTGATTGGCAACAGGATAGCAAAACCCCCGCCCGGCCTCGACCTTCTGCACTCTCATCGCGCACGAATGCATGTTTTATGTGCAACTGTTTTGACCGTTTAGTCCACTTTTTTCCAGGCATTTTAGACAACTTAACATTAACACATTAATAACATTCACTTTTTAAAAACTGGCATCCGCTTTGCAAACAAGCCATTACGCGGCAGAAAAGGATATGCAGGATGCAGCGCCCCGTCTGACTTTCACTTTACGAGACGAAGAGAGGTTGATGATGAAAATTGGCGTATTCGTACCTATTGGCAACAACGGCTGGCTCATTTCGACCCACGCGCCGCAGTACATGCCGACCTTTGAACTGAATAAAGCCATCGTGCAAAAAGCGGAGCACTACCATTTCGATTTCGCCCTGTCGATGATCAAACTGCGTGGTTTTGGCGGCAAAACTGAGTTCTGGGATCACAACCTGGAGTCGTTCACTTTGATGGCGGGGCTGGCAGCCGTGACCTCACGCATTCAGATTTACGCCACTGCCGCCACCTTAACGTTACCTCCGGCAATCGTCGCCCGTATGGCCGCAACCATTGACTCCATCTCTGGCGGGCGTTTTGGCGTAAACCTGGTGACTGGCTGGCAAAAACCCGAGTATGAGCAGATGGGCATCTGGCCTGGCGATGACTATTTTTCCCGTCGTTATGACTATCTCACCGAATATGTCCAGGTGCTGCGCGACCTATGGGGAACGGGGAAAAGCGATTTTAAAGGCGATTTTTTCACCATGAACGATTGCCGCGTCAGTCCACAACCGAGCGTACCCATGAAAGTGATCTGCGCCGGGCAAAGCGACGCTGGCATGGCGTTCTCCGCCCGGTATGCCGATTTCAACTTCTGTTTCGGCAAAGGCGTAAATACGCCCACGGCTTTCGCCCCGACCGCCGCTCGGATGAAACAGGCCGCAGAGCAAACCGGGCGCGACGTTGGCTCTTATGTGTTGTTTATGGTGATTGCCGACGAAACCGACGATGCCGCTCGCGCCAAATGGGAACACTATAAAGCGGGTGCCGATGAAGAGGCGTTAAGCTGGCTAACCGAACAAAGTCAGAAAGATACCCGCTCCGGTACTGACACCAACGTCCGTCAGATGGCCGATCCCACTTCGGCGGTAAACATCAATATGGGGACGTTAGTCGGTTCTTACGCCAGTGTCGCGCGCATGTTAGATGAAGTCGCAAGCGTGCCTGGTGCCGAAGGCGTGCTGTTGACTTTCGATGATTTTTTGTCGGGAATCGAAACCTTCGGCGAGCGTATTCAACCACTGTTGCAGTGCCGCGCCCATCTCCCTGCGCTAACTCAGGAGGTGGCATGATGACGACCTTAACCGCTCGACCGGAAGCCATTACCTTCGATCCGCAGCAAAGTGCGCTGATCGTGGTGGATATGCAAAACGCTTATGCCACACCAGGTGGCTATTTAGATCTCGCCGGGTTTGATGTCTCAACCACTCGCCCGGTCATTGCCAATATTCAAACCGCCGTGACCGCAGCGCGAGCGGCAGGGATGTTGATCATCTGGTTTCAAAATGGCTGGGATGAACAGTATGTCGAGGCTGGCGGTCCCGGCTCACCGAATTTTCATAAATCGAACGCCCTGAAAACCATGCGTAAGCAGCCGCAACTACAGGGGAAATTGCTGGCGAAAGGCTCCTGGGATTATCAACTGGTAGATGAACTGGTGCCGCAGCCTGGCGATATTGTGCTGCCGAAGCCGCGCTACAGCGGTTTCTTCAATACGCAGCTGGACAGCATTTTGCGCAGCCGCGGAATACGCCATCTGGTTTTCACCGGCATCGCTACCAACGTCTGCGTCGAATCGACGCTACGCGACGGCTTTTTTCTGGAGTATTTCGGCGTGGTGCTGGAAGACGCAACACACCAGGCGGGGCCGGAATTTGCACAGAAAGCAGCGTTGTTCAATATCGAAACCTTTTTTGGCTGGGTAAGCGACGTCGAAACGTTCTGCGACGCACTTTCTCCCACGTCCTTTGCTCGTATCGCTTAAGGAGTTTAACGATGCCAAAATCCGTAATTATTCCCGCTGGCAGCAGCGCACCGCTGGCTCCCTTCGTTCCCGGCACGCTGGCTGATGGCGTGGTGTATGTCTCCGGTACGCTGGCTTTTGATCAATATAATAACGTGCTGTTTGCCGATGACCCAAAGGCGCAAACCCGCCACGTTCTGGAGACCATCCGCAAGGTTATCGAGACGGCGGGTGGCACGATGGCGGACGTGACCTTCAACAGCATCTTTATTACCGACTGGAAAAATTACGCCGCGATTAACGAAATCTACGCCGAGTTTTTCCCTGATGATAAACCGGCGCGATTCTGCATTCAGTGCGGACTGGTAAAGCCTGACGCGCTGGTGGAAATCGCCACGATTGCGCATATCGCTAAGTGAGGTGGCGATGAAACTTTCACTCTCACCTCCCCCTTATGCTGATGCGCCCGTAGTGGTATTGATTTCGGGTCTTGGCGGCAGCGGCAATTACTGGTTGCCGCAACTGGCGGTGCTGGAGCAGGAGTATCAGGTAGTCTGTTACGACCAGCGCGGTACCGGAAATAATCCAGATACGCTGGCGGAAGACTACAGTTTGGCGCAGATGGCAGAGGAACTGCATCAGGCGCTGATGAGTGTGGGGATTGAGCGTTATGCGGTGATCGGCCATGCGCTCGGGGCGCTGGTGGGAATGCAGCTGGCGCTGGATTATCCCGCATCGGTTACTGCACTGGTCAGCGTTAACGGCTGGCTACGAATAAACGCCCATACCCGCCGCTGTTTTCAGGTTCGCGAACGATTACTGCATAGCGGCGGCGCGCAGGCATGGGTGGAAGCGCAGCCGTTGTTCCTCTACCCCGCCGACTGGATGGCGGCCCGCGCCCCTCGCCTTGAAGCGGAGGACGCGCTGGCACTGGCGCATTTTCAGGGCAAAAACAATTTACTGCGTCGACTTAACGCCCTCAAACGTGCTGACTTTAGTCGCCATACGGATCGCATCCGCTGCCCGGTGCAAATCATCTGCGCCAGTGATGATCTGCTGGTGCCCTCAGCCTGTTCCAGTGAACTTCATGCCGCCCTGCCCGATAGCCAGAAAATGGTGATGCGCTATGGCGGACACGCCTGCAACGTGACCGATCCCGAAACGTTTAATGCTCTGTTGCTCAACGGGCTTGCCAGCCTGTTACATCATCGTGAAGCCGCCTGTAAGGAATTGCTATGAACGAAGCCGTTAGCCCTGGTGCGCTTAGCACCCTGTTCACCGATGCCCGCACTCACAACGGCTGGCGAGAGACACCCGTCAGCGATGAGACATTACGGGAGATTTATGCCCTGATGAAATGGGGGCCGACATCAGCTAACTGTTCTCCGGCACGGATCGTGTTTATCCGCACTGCAGAAGGAAAAGAACGTCTGCGCCCGGCGCTTTCCAGCGGCAATCTGCAAAAAACCCTGACCGCGCCCGTCACCGCGATCGTCGCCTGGGACAGTGAATTTTATGAACGGTTACCACAGCTGTTTCCTCACGGCGATGCCCGCAGTTGGTTTACCTCCAGCCCACAACTTGCCGAAGAAACAGCGTTTCGCAACAGTTCCATGCAGGCGGCCTATCTGATCGTCGCCTGCCGGGCGCTGGGGCTGGATACCGGCCCGATGTCCGGCTTTGACCGTCAACACGTGGACGACGCCTTTTTTGCGGGTAGCTCGCTGAAAAGCAACCTGCTGATTAATATCGGCTATGGCGATAGCAGCAAACTATATGCGCGTCTTCCGCGTCTGTCCTTTGAAGAGGCCTGCGGGCTGTTGTAAGGAGCAAACCATGAACATTGTCGATCAACAAACCTTTCGCGATGCGATGTCCTGTATGGGTGCGGCAGTCAATATCATCACCACGGACGGTCCAGCCGGGCGCGCCGGGTTCACCGCCAGCGCCGTCTGCAGCGTGACCGATACGCCGCCCACATTACTGGTGTGCCTGAATCGTGGGGCGTCCGTCTGGCCGGTATTCAATGAAAATCGGACGCTGTGTGTAAATACACTTAGCGCCGGGCAGGAGCCGCTTTCAAACCTTTTTGGCGGTAAAACGCCCATGGAACACCGCTTTGCCGCCGCCCGCTGGCAGACTGGTGTGACCGGATGCCCGCAACTGGAAGAAGCGCTGGTTTCGTTTGACTGCCGTATCAGCCAGGTGGTGAGCGTCGGCACCCACGACATTCTGTTTTGCGCCATCGAAGCGATTCATCGTCACGCCACCCCCTACGGGCTGGTGTGGTTTGATCGCAGTTATCACGCGCTGATGCGCCCTGCTTGTTAACCTCCTTAAGGAGACAGCTGATGGCAATGTTCGGTTTTCCTCACTGGCAGTTAAAATCGACCTCTACAGAGAGCGGCGTGGTCGCGCCGGATGAACGATTGCCGTTTGCTCAGACGGCAATAATGGGCGTTCAACACGCGGTGGCGATGTTTGGCGCGACGGTGTTAATGCCGATTCTGATGGGGCTGGATCCCAACCTTTCCATTTTAATGTCGGGGATCGGCACGTTACTGTTTTTCTTTATTACCGGCGGGCGCGTCCCCAGTTATCTCGGTTCCAGCGCGGCTTTTGTCGGCGTGGTGATCGCCGCGACGGGCTTTAATGGTCAGGGAATTAATCCGAATATCAGCATCGCGCTGGGCGGGATTATCGCCTGTGGGCTGGTTTATACCGTCATTGGCCTGGTGGTGATGAAAATCGGTACGCGCTGGATTGAACGACTAATGCCGCCGGTTGTGACGGGTGCGGTGGTGATGGCGATTGGCCTGAACTTAGCGCCTATCGCAGTGAAAAGTGTATCGGCTTCGGCCTTTGATAGTTGGATGGCGGTAATGACGGTGCTGTGTATTGGGCTGGTGGCGGTGTTTACCCGTGGCATGATCCAGCGATTATTGATTCTCGTAGGATTAATTGTCGCCTGTCTGCTGTATGGCGTGATGACCAACGTTTTAGGGCTGGGAAAAGCCGTCGATTTTACTCTCGTCAGCCATGCTACCTGGTTCGGTCTGCCACATTTTTCCACTCCTGCTTTTAATGGTCAGGCAATGATGCTGATTGCGCCCGTGGCGGTGATTCTGGTGGCGGAAAACTTAGGTCATCTCAAGGCGGTCGCCGGGATGACCGGACGCAATATGGACCCGTATATGGGGCGGGCATTCGTAGGCGATGGGCTGGCAACAATGCTTTCGGGTTCTGTCGGCGGTAGCGGCGTGACCACCTATGCTGAAAATATCGGTGTGATGGCTGTGACAAAAGTCTATTCGACACTGGTGTTTGTTGCTGCCGCCGTCATCGCCATGCTGTTGGGCTTTTCGCCGAAATTTGGCGCGCTGATCCATACCATTCCTGCACCGGTGATTGGTGGTGCTTCAATTGTTGTGTTCGGGCTGATTGCCGTCGCAGGCGCACGGATCTGGGTACAAAACCGTGTGGATTTAAGCCAGAACGGTAATTTGATTATGGTCGCAGTAACCTTAGTGCTGGGTGCGGGTGATTTTGCTCTCACGCTGGGCGGTTTTACGTTGGGAGGGATCGGTACAGCAACCTTTGGCGCGATTTTACTCAATGCGTTGTTGAGCAGAAGGTTGGTTGACGTTCCTCCGCCAGAAGTTGTTCATCAGGAGCCATAAACAGAAAACCGCCGGGGTAACCGGCGGTGATGGTTTTTTGACGAGCTACAGACAAAAATGCATGCGTCATTGATTAGCCCGGCTAGTTGTCGCTTTTACCGTGACTGCTCTTGCCACCTTTTTTACCTGCTTCAGATGCGCGCTGCGGGTCATTTTTGAAATTACCCCCGCTGTGCTGTCCACCTTTTTTACCTGCTTCTGATGCTCTTTCGCGGTCTTCTGCAAAATTGCCGGAACCGCCTCGATGGTTTGCCATTACTGACCTCCGTCTGGGTATAGACATCATATTGCATAGAATTAACGCGGCGTATGGCGGCTGCCATATTTTCGCTACGTGGGACTAAGCTTAGTGAACTGACGCGGGCAGACCCGCGTTTGGTAATATCCTGCAACAGCTTCTTAGCGAGAATAGATATCATCTCCAATAATTATCTATAAGCCGCTCTTATGATTAAAAAAACGCGATGAGATAAAAATGTGTCATTTTGCGACAAAATTGCGTGCTTGTGAAAGTTGTTATAAATCAAATAAGTGGTTGTGAAATTTGCACTCTGAAAAGGACGTCTTATCTTTAAATAAGTGGTAGCGAATCGCTACGGAATAGAGATAACACGAGGAGTGGTTAGAAATGGCTAAAGTTCTGGTGCTTTATTATTCCATGTACGGACATATTGAAACGATGGCACGCGCAGTCGCTGAGGGTGCAAGCAAAGTGGATGGCGCAGAAGTTGTCGTTAAGCGTGTACCGGAAACCATGCCGCCGCAATTATTTGAAAAAGCAGGCGGTAAAACGCAAACTGCACCGGTTGCAACCCCGCAAGAACTGGCCGATTACGACGCCATTATTTTTGGTACACCTACCCGCTTTGGTAACATGTCCGGTCAAATGCGTACCTTCCTCGACCAGACGGGCGGCCTGTGGGCTTCCGGCGCGCTGTACGGCAAACTGGCGAGCGTCTTTAGCTCCACAGGTACTGGCGGTGGTCAGGAACAAACTATTACTTCAACCTGGACGACCCTTGCGCATCACGGCATGGTGATTGTCCCCATTGGCTACGCAGCGCAGGAATTATTTGACGTTTCACAGGTTCGCGGCGGTACGCCGTACGGCGCAACCACCATCGCAGGCGGTGACGGTTCACGCCAGCCCAGCCAGGAAGAACTGTCTATTGCTCGTTATCAAGGGGAATATGTCGCAGGTCTGGCAGTTAAACTTAACGGCTAATCTTCAACAGGAGGATACGCATGCCAACTCAAGAAGCGAAAGCTCATCACGTCGGTGAATGGGCATCTCTGCGCAATACGTCGCCGGAAATAGCCGAGGCCATTTTCGAAGTCGCCGGGTACGACGAAAAAATGGCGGAAAAGATTTGGGAAGAAGGTAGCGATGAAGTGTTAGTCAAAGCCTTTGCTAAGACCGATAAAGATTCGCTTTTTTGGGGCGAACAGACCATCGAACGTAAAAACGTTTAACCAGCGACTCCCCCGCTTCACGCGGGGGAGTTTTCTGTTATTTCACCGCTTCATTCAACACGCTATCAAACTTATCCATTGGGCAGAAACCATCAGCGTCTATCGGGCAGCCAGTTAATTCCAGCGTCACGCGCTGAGCCGGAGCCTGCAACGTTAACGCGTCGGCATTACGCAACTGTTCCGAACTCTGATACACATATTCAATTTTCATCAAATCGCGATTAGCTTTGCTGTCATGCCAACGCTGGAAAACGATTTTGCCGCCAATCGGCGTGCGTTCGTTCTGGTCATGCAACTGATACGGTTTGAAATCAAGTGCCGTTAACAGAGAGGCAATGTTTGAGTCGTGCCCAACCAGTACCGTGATTTTCGGTGCACTGGCGCGATCTGTCACCAGCGCTCTGTCGATATAACTGACCAGTGGTTTCGCAACATTGCGCGCCACTTCCGGTGAGGTAAACAGGCTATCCTGGTAACCGTTTTTCAGCTTCGACAACACTTTCCACTGTTGGTCAGATTTGATTTCTCCCCACGCCACCTGATCCATCGGGAAACCTTCGTAGTATTGCAAAGTAAACGCATCTACCAGCGAGTTGCCGACTTTCAGCGGCCCGGAAACGCCCGGTTCTTGTTGATACTTCGCGCTAAAGGTGTTTTTGCCATCTACAAGCGAACACTGTTGCTTCTCTTTACAGGCAGGAGAATCTTTATAGTTAACGATTTTTTCCAGTAGCTTGTAGCTGTCGGTAAGCTGGAGTTTGCCGAGCTCTTTCTCCATTGCCGCCACCGCCTGTTCACTGAATGCGGCGGAATCATCGGTGATCACAGGGTTAAAGGTTGGGTCCATGGTGCCCATTTTTTCCTGGTGGTGGACTGGAATGTCACACCCAGGGAATGCGCCGGTAATAAAGAACTGCGCGGTCGCGACGGTACGTTGCAGGCTGTTGGCATAGGCATAAACGGTGTCCGGCGGCGGGCATTCCCCCGAATTCACCATCCCCTGCTCTGCAAGCCACTCACGCATATAGTGGCCCATATACACTTCCAGCACACCGCCTTTGGTGGTGAGCTGCCCACCGGGGACGTCCCATTCTGGCCATTTATTCGGTGTGGATTGTTCCAGCACACTGCCATTGTTCGCCAGCGGCGCACGTAAGTTATGGCGGCTCATCATGAGCACTTGCTGCAACTGATAGCCTTCCGGTACGGTTTGTGCCTGAGCATTTGAAGCGAGTAAAACTATCCCTGCCACAGCTGCGGCGATTAGCGTTTTGTTCATTCCTGGCACCTCTTTTGTTATCAATCACCAAAGAGTGTGACAGAAATATGACATTTTTCCGGGAACAGGTTCGCAAAATGGCTTGTTGAGTGCCTGTTTTTCTATATTTGTCATTAAAAAAAGGCAAGATTTGACGCAACCTATGCATGATTGGCCCCTGCCTCGTGTACGCCGTTGATGATTTCACCATGGGCTAGATAGAATATCACCGACGTTATCGATACAGGGGCAATATTTACTAATGAAAAGAGAATGTGATACTAATAAAAACTATTTTAGCACATGTCTTTATCATTAGATGGCATAACGATTTAAATAGTCCAGTTGCGCTTTCATTTCCTTATGGTTTAACTGGTATGACTGAGCAAAAAGTTCAGTAGGGAGGTAAACGTCATAATGATTGCCAGTATTCATTAAATAACCATACTCAAGATCTTCATCCGTTGAAAAGGATTCACTTCCCAAGGAGATTGATCCCACATTACAGGCAACAATAAACAATGAACAAATGCTATCTGAAAGCACAGCAAGGAAATTCTTCACCGCTTTAACCTTTTCCGGAGAGTCGGTATTTAAAACAAGCGAACCCTTGTTATCATTAAATATAAACTCGGGTAAATGCAATATGCATCTTTCGTCATTCAAGCAACTACCAATGAATTCTTTTTTAAACTTAATAAAATTCGACGCTAAAGAATTACCCATATCCTGAATTTGGTTATCAGAATGCAGATCAACGCCAAATAATGTCTTAATATCTTCCCTGAGATTAAAGAATGCTGCATCAACAAAAGACTCAATCACTTGTTTATCAACAATTTTAATAAATTCGTCGTATACTTCTTTTTGCGTCTTTTGACTACCAAGCGCCCATGAATAATCAACGTGTTTTATAACCAGTATGGCTCTTAACAGACAATATCCATCGCCATCTACAGGCGCGTATTTTAATTTATGTGCTTGATTAATTTCACTCTGAATAAAAGATATACCAGACAAATCAATACCAGTAACTGAATCATATATTCCCGGCGTATTTATCCGTTTTGGCTGGACACTCGTAATTTCATCATCATCAAAGCAATACTCAGAAAAAACATCATTACACTCATTTAAGATATCAACATATGCTATAAATTTATACCAACAGCTACTTTTAAAGCCTGCAATAGCCTGTGAAAACATACCCGGCAAGGATATATTAACAAGCTCTCTTTCTTGAAAATATTGTATAGTATAGGTAATGCCTCCTGAATCCCCTGAATAAGTGTTTGTATCATGAGTACGTAATGTTTTCATAAATGAAGATAAATCATTATCATTTTGCATTTCCTCTAATTCTGTTTCTAGTGATTCACACACCAGGCATGAAATATTTTCTTCTTTCCGCATGATTTCATTGTACAACCGCATAAAACACTCTAGTTTTTGTTCAAAAAGCGTGATTGAACATTTTTGATTTTCTTCGCGCCTGGTTTTTATATCGGCCCAGGCTGTTTTCAAATAATTATTAGCACTGCAACTTACTCCATGTATATTACTACCCATATATAGCGCCTATAAAATTTAATAAATAATGACGTCCTAGTTAAGCTTAAAGTGCCTGATTTAACTATCAAAAATCGCTCACCCTTTTACCTGTTTAAACTATGCTCAGCAATCCATCTTGACGCCACCTCCTCTCCACGATGATTTCAATAACATATTCTGTGTTGGCATATGAAATTTTGAGGATTACCCTACACTTATAGGAGTTACCTTACAGGGGTTCCTTCAATTTGTGTTGATTTACGCGAGATAACGCTATGGAACTAAAGGATTATTACGCCATCATGGGCGTGAAACCGACGGACGATCTCAAGACAATCAAGACCGCCTATCGTCGACTGGCCCGCAAATACCATCCTGATGTCAGCAAAGAACCGGATGCCGAAGCCCGCTTCAAAGAGGTCGCTGAAGCCTGGGAAGTGTTAAGTGATGAACAACGTCGCGCTGAGTATGATCAGATGTGGCAACATCGCAACGATCCGCAATTTAACCGTCAATTCCATCATGACGACGGTCAGAGTTTTAACGCCGAAGATTTTGACGATATCTTCTCGTCAATTTTCGGTCAGCATGCCCGCCAGAGCCGTCAACGCCCCGCCACCCGCGGCCACGATATTGAAATCGAAGTGGCGGTATTCCTGGAAGAAACGCTTACTGAGCACAAGCGTACCATCAGCTATAACCTGCCGGTTTATAACGCCTTTGGCATGATCGAACAGGAAATCCCGAAAACGCTGAATGTGAAGATCCCGGCGGGCGTCGGCAATGGTCAACGCATCCGCCTGAAAGGCCAGGGAACGCCGGGCGAAAATGGCGGCCCAAATGGCGATTTGTGGCTGGTGATTCATATTGCGCCGCATCCATTGTTTGATATTGTCGGCCAGGATCTGGAAATTGTGGTGCCGGTTAGCCCGTGGGAAGCGGCGCTGGGTGCTAAAGTCACCGTTCCAACACTGAAAGAAAGCATTTTGCTAACTATCCCGCCGGGCAGTCAGGCCGGGCAACGATTACGCGTTAAAGGCAAAGGCCTGGTGAGCAAAAAACAGACCGGCGATCTGTATGCGGTACTGAAAATCGTGATGCCGCCGAAACCGGATGAAAATACGGCCGCGCTGTGGCAGCAACTGGCAGACGCCCAGTCGTCTTTTGAACCACGTAAAGATTGGGGGAAAGCATGATGGCTAATGTTACGGTGACTTTTACTATTACCGAATTTTGCCTACATACCGGCATCTCTGAAGAGGAATTGAATGAAATTGTCGGTTTGGGGGTGGTTGAACCGCGAGAGCGCCTGGAAACAACCTGGGTATTTGACGACCATGCCGCCATTGTGGTGCAACGTGCGGTACGCCTGCGTCATGAACTGGCTCTGGACTGGCCGGGGATCGCGGTGGCGCTGACGTTAATGGATGATATTGCGCACCTGAAGCAGGAAAACCGCTTGCTGCGCCAGCGGCTTTCCCGGTTTGTGGCTCATCCGTGAGTTTGTTGCCTGATGCGACGCTTAACGCGTCTTATCAGGCCTACAAAGCGCACTGTCCCCGTAGGCCGGATAAGGTTCATGCCGCATCCGGCGGATCTGCCTTAATGTCTAATGCGACGCTCAACGCGTCTTATCTGGCCTACAAACGGCATTATCTGTTTTGGTTGTCGCACTCCACTAACGCCAGCAATAACTGGCTTAGTGCCGCGTAAAAACCAAAGCTATCATACTGATGGCAACACGCCGCAAACTCCGGTAACCATTGTCGCAGCGCCGTCAGTGTTTTTTGCCGCAGATTGTCGATTCTTCGCGCAGGAACGGTCCCCTCTCCCAGCGAAAAATGCAGATGACTCAACAACTCGAGATAGATCGCCAGATGATCTGCCGGTTCGTTGAAATTGCCGCTGGTTTCCATCCCTGCCTCAACTAACAAGCGTTTAATCTCTTGCTCGTCCTGTTTGTAGGCCGATGCATAAGGCAGCGCCGCTTGTTTGTCGGTCATCAGAAACAGGCCGCAAAAGTCAGCGGCCAGTTCCAGACGGGCGTCGTCACGCACTGTCAGAGCGGCAATTTTAGTTTCCAGCTCGTTTACCGCCGCAGTGAGCGGCGGTTCGCTTTTTAGCAACGAAAACCATTCAGCCATCTGCGCACTGGCGATTTGCGTTAGTTGTTCATCGTCCAGCTCACGGGAGAACAACTGCGCCAGCCAGGCGTAGACACAGGCAATCTGTTGTGCTGTCAGCGTGGTCATGATTTCACCTGCGACGCGGGAACATATTCGCACTGCGCCACCATCTCAACGGGGCCGTTAAACGCCGTCACTTGTTCCACTGTTCCGTTGTACTTCTCAATTTCCACCAGCGTGGTATGTGCACTGGTCGCCTGCGCCAGCTGCGAAGTACCGATGTCGATGGTCAACACGTTGGGGTTACCGTATTTACACAGTGCACCAGGCTCGCCGCCTTTATCTGGATCGTACCATGCCCCTTCGTGAATTCGTGCCACGCCGGGTGCATAGCGGTCAGAAACCACTGCTCCAGCCAAGACCTGACCACGAGCGTTAAAGACGCGTACCACATCACCGTTACGAATACCGCGCGCACTGGCATCCTGCGGGCTAATAAATACTGGCTCTTTACCCGCGACCGTATATTGCTGACGCAGCGTTTCTGACTCACATAACTGCGAGTGAAGTCGGAAATCCGGATGCACAGATTGCAGATGCAACGGATACTTCTGCGAGCCGGGCCCACCGTGGGAGCGTTCGATTTTCTCAAACCACATCGGATGCCCCTGACAATCGTCGTAGTTCATGTCGGCAATGGTTTTTGAGTAGATCTCAATCAGGCCACTCGGCGTGCCTAGCGGTTCGAGATCCGGATCTTCCCGGAATGCCTGGTGGCGAACAAACATCTGCGGATGATCAAACTCGACGTACTCTTTCTTATTCCAGAAGTCATCAAACGCTGGCAGATGAACACCGCGTCCTTTGCCCTGTTGTACACCTTCTTGCCAGATGCGTTTCAGCCAGCCCATTTCGTCCAGCCCTTCGGTAAAGGCTTCTTCACGATTAAAGCGACGGCACAGCTCGCGGAAAATATCAAAGTCGTTGCGCGCCTCGAACTGCGGCGGCACCACCTGTTTCATGGCGATAATGCCACGGTTGGAGTGGTTGCCATACTGGTCGAGATCGTTACGCTCAAACTGCGTGGTCGCAGGCAGCACGATATCGGCAAAGCGGCAGGTTGAGGTCCACTGGTTATCTATGGCGATAACCGTTTCCAGCTTGCGCCAGCCTTCAATAATGCGGTTGATCTGCTGATGGCGATGGAACGGGTTAGTTCCGGCAAAAATACACATTTTCAGCGGCGGCAGTTTTACCGATTTACCGTTCCAGTTGATCACTTTTCCCGGTTCGAGGATCGCATCGACAAAACGGGCAATCGGAATAGTGCTGCTATAGCCTTGGTAGTCGCTGTTGTCGTGAACAGGTGGAATCGACGTAGAGCCGGAGAAACCACTCAAAATAACGCCTTTACGCCCCGGCGTGCCTGCGCCGTTATAGTGCCAGCCAAAACCAAAGCCACCACCTGGCAGGCCAATTTGCCCCAGCATCGCCGCCAGTACCACAATCATCCACGCCCACTGTTCACCGTGCTGCATACGCTGTACGCACCAACCAGCAATAATCTGCGTTCTGTTCGCCGCCATCTGCCGCGCCAGTCCACGAATGGTTTCGGCATCAATGCCGGTCAGTTTTTCAGCCCATGCGGCATCTTTCGGCTGACCGTCTTTCTCGCCCAGCAGATAGGGCAGGAACTGCTCAAAACCCACACAGTAGTTAGCGAGGAAGTTTTTGTCGTACAGGTTTTCGCTGTACAACGTATGCGCCAGCGCCAGTTGCAGCGGCACGTCAGTTTGCGGGTTAACCGCAATGTGCTTCACATGCTCGCGTCCCAGATACTCATGAGTGGATGTAACAACCGGATCGATGCTGATGACCTGAATTTCACCGGCGGCGACTTTCGCTTTCAACTGCGCGTAATATTCATAAACATCGTGATCCGGGCACCACCAGTTCGCTTGCTGGTTTTTCAGCAAATCGGAGCCCCACAGCACAATGGTTTTGCTGTTCTGCAATACCAGCGGCCAGGAGGTTTGCTGTTCATACACTTCCATTGAGCCAACTACACGCGGCAGGATCACCTGCGCAGCACCGGTGGAGTAATCCCCACCCGTACCAACGCTATTACCATGTAAGGCAATCGCTTTCGCCAACATCCCCGACGCGTTATGGAACATCCCCGTCGACTGCCAACCACTGGCGGTCAACAAGGCACTCGGCCCGTGAGTTTTCTGTACGCGTTCCAGTTCTTCATAGAACATGTCGAGGGCTTCATCCCAGCTCACGCGCACAAAACGGTTATCACCTCGCTGGGAGGTGTCGCTCAGATGGCGCTTACGTAGCCAGTCCACGCGTACCATCGGATAACGAATACGCGCCGCGTTGTGTACGTGGTCCGGCAATCCGGCGATCATTTTCGACGGATATTTATCCAGTTCGAACGGTTTTGCCGCCACAAAGCGACCATCCTTCACCGTCGCGCGGATAGCCCCCCAGTGCGACCCGGTAAGAATGCCCTCTTTCGAGGTGACAGCCTCAGTCGCCGCTTGCGCCGCAGTCGCACGGCGCGGCGTTAACAATGACGACCCCAGCATCCCGGCGACAGTTAAGCCGCCGAGTTGTGCCAGAAAACGTCGACGTGATGCCTGAAAGAGATCGTTATTGTTCATTATTTTTCTTCCTTCTTATCGCCGTGAGCCTTACCTGCGGTATCAGACGCATTCATTTGCAGATATTTCAGCAAGGTGCGTTCTTCACGTTTATCGAGGCTGGTAAAGCCAATCATGCCGTTGAGCGTGCCAATCCAACCATTAGCGTCGAAGTGGGCGATTTCCGGTGCGCCGTGGCATTGATTACAAGTGCCGTTGTACAGCGAATCCGCATAAGCCCAGATCGGTTTGATATCGTTCACCATGTCGCCTTTCTTCATCCACGCGGTGGCCTGCAATTTGCTCCACTCGGTATTGGTATCGGCAACGGTGGTTTTCTCCAGCGTTTTCACCTGCTGCTGAACATCGCCACGAATCGAGGCAACAAAGATGCGTTTGCCAGGGAACTGGGTGAGTACACGCTGACGTCCTGCGCTTTCCGTCCAGCCAGTGATTTCAATTTGCAGCCAGTCGCCGTCACGTTTAAGGACTTTCACTTCCGAAGCAGGCAGCAGAGAACCAGACGCTTCTTTATCGCCTTTCGCCGCATAAATTGGCTTAATATCAATGGAGTACAGCGTATCACCACTATCATTTGCACTGGCGCGCAGCTCATCGAATTGCTTACGGAAGCCACTACTCATATCAGGTAACTGGTGGGCAATACCTTTATGACAGTCGATGCAGGATTGATTATCTTTCGCTGCCACCTTCATCTGACGCGCCGCTTCAGGATGCTGCTTCGCATGATCCATCGCGTCGTAGTTATGGCAGGAGCGGCAGGTTGCCGAGTTGTTTTCTTTCATTCGCGCCCATTCACGCTCGGCAAGTTCCGCGCGTTTGGCTTCGAATTTCTCAGGTGTATCAATGGAGTGGGCAATAAAGGTCTGGTAGATGTCGTTGCTCGCTTCCAGTTTACGCTTCACCATGCCTGGAATATCCGGCGGGATATGGCAGTCATGGCATTCAGCTCGCACGCCGGAGGCGTTCTGGAAATGCACCGACTGTTTATATTCTTCATACACCGGTTGCATACTGTGGCAACTGACACAAAATTCGGTTGTGCTGGTGACTTTGATCCCCACGTGAGGTAACACAATCAGCGCAATGCCAATCACAATCCCAATAGCGACCAGCGCCAGTACCGACCAACGAGCACTGGGTCGGCGTAACGCGTTCCAGAGTTTCCTCATAATAGCCCCTGTAAAATTATGGTTTAGTGAAGCGATCTTAATAAGCAAATATGAACAGCGGCACTGGTCAGGATGAACGGCTTACGGCAGAATATGAACAGATATGAACAGAATGAGTAAAACTCTCTGATGCCACATCACATTGTTATTGTTGAAGATGAGCCGGTTACCCAGGCGCGATTACAAACCTACTTCACTCAGGAGGGGTATACGGTTTCCGTTACGGCGAGCGGTGCCGGGCTGCGTGAAATTATGCAAAACCAGCCAGTGGATTTAATTCTGCTGGATATCAATTTGCCCGATGAAAATGGCCTGATGTTAACCCGCGCCCTGCGGGAACGTTCGACGGTGGGTATTATTCTGGTTACCGGACGCAGCGATCGGATTGACCGTATTGTTGGGCTGGAAATGGGCGCAGACGATTACGTTACCAAACCGCTGGAACTGCGCGAACTGGTGGTACGGGTGAAAAATCTGCTCTGGCGAATCGACCTCGCGCGACAAGCTCAACCGCTCACTCAGGACAACTGCTATCGCTTTGCCGGTTATTGCCTGAATGTGTCGCGCCATACGCTGGAGCTTGATGGCGAACCGATTAAACTAACCCGCGCAGAGTATGAAATGTTGGTGGCATTTGTGACTAATCCGGGCGAAATTCTCAGCCGTGAACGTCTGCTGCGTATGCTTTCTGCGCGCCGGGTGGAAAACCCCGATCTGCGCACCGTCGATGTGTTAATTCGTCGTTTACGTCATAAACTCAGCGCGGATTTACTGGTGACACAACATGGCGAAGGTTATTTCTTAGCCGCTGATGTGTGCTGATAAAAATAGACCGGACGAAATCCCCCTGGTGACAGCGAGCGGCGGATATGTTCGCGGTCGGCATTTTTCGGCGTCAGGACTAAAATCGGTGGGCTGACATTATCAGACACCGATAGTCCCTGTAATTGCCTGATCGCTTGCTCAACCGCCAGTTCCCCCTGCCAGACCATTTGATCGCTGGCAGCCATGATCACTCTTCCCCGCTTTAGTCCGCGATACACCTGATGTGAAAGATAAAATGACACCACGGTCAGCGGCGTTTTCAGGTTGCGCCCTTCACCCATTGCCGCCTCTGCCGCAATCGCCGTTCCGGCCACAACGTCGATTTCTGGATGGCGCTCCAACATCTCCTGCAACAGGTTACGCTGGATTTCAATATCGTTGTCGCCGAGCGCAATATCGACAATACGCACCGGGCTTCCGGCAATGGCGGCGCGGAAACCCTCTACCATCTCCTTACTGCCCCCGGCGTTATCGGGGCCGGGCATCAACAGCACGTTCAGTGGTTTACCGTGGCTCCATTGCACCAGATATCGCCCTGGTTGATAGCCCATCTGAAACCACGGCACACCAACGCGGCTTTTCACTTGGGGAGCATCAATAGCATTTACCAGTTCGATCACCGGAAGACTTGCTACCTGCTTTTGCAGGTCGGGAAATGACGTCGTGCTACTTCCGAGCAAGATGGCCTCTGCCCCCCACTGTTTGCACTGGTCGATTTGTGCTTGCTGGGTAGCCAACTGGCTGTAGCCGCCTGCCTCCAGCACTTTTAAATCCACACCGTAGCGGCGAGCAGCCTCCTGCATACCATAGTTCAACGATAACCAGTATGAATCTTTCAGGCTGGGATAAAGCGCGCACAGTTTCCATGCGCGTTTGGCTTTAAGCGGCATAGAGGCTTGCACCGTGAAATGCTGCGCATCATGCCAGCGCAACAAGTTATCAGCCGAAAAACCAGGCCACATGAAAAGGGAAAGAAGTAACAATAGCAGTACGCGCATGATAGCCTCATCAATGATAAGGCTTTATGCTAGATGCATTCCGCTTTGCGACTCAACCTTTTTCACCTTAAGTACACTGACCGTGAATTTAACCCTGACCCGAAGACTCTGGATGGGCTTTGCCCTGATGGCGCTGTTAACCCTGACCAGTACCCTGGTGGGATGGTACAACCTGCGCTTTATCAGCCAGGTGGAAAAAGACAATACTCAGGCATTGATTCCTACCATGAATATGGCGCGCCAGTTGAGCGAAGCCAGCGCCTGGGAACTTTTCGCCGCCCAGAACCTGACCAGTGCCGATAACGAAAAGATGTGGCAGGCGCAGGGGCGAATGCTCACCGCACAAAGCCTGAAGATTAACGCGTTGCTGCAAGCGTTACGGGAACAAGGTTTTGATACCACCGCTATTGAACAACAGGAGCAGGAGATCTCCCGTTCGTTACGTCAACAAGGGGAACTGGTGGGGCAGCGTTTGCAACTGCGCCAGCAACAACAGCAACTCAGCCAGCAGATAGTCGCTGCTGCCGATGAGATCGCACGCCTGGCGCAAGGTCAGGCGAATAATGCGGCGACCTCTGCCGGAGCGACCCAGGCCGGGATTTACGATTTGATCGAACAACATCAGCGTCAGGCCGCAGAAAACGCACTTGATCGGCTGATTGATATCGATCTTGAGTACGTTAACCAGATGAATGAACTGCGCCTTAGCGCCCTGCGGGTGCAGCAAATGGTGATGAATCTGGGGCTGGAACAGATCCAGAAAAATGCGCCAACGCTGGAAAAGCAACTCAATAATGCGGTTAAAATTCTGCAACGTCGGCAAATACGCATTGAAGATCCCGGTGTTCGTGCACAGGTCGCGACAACGTTAACTACCGTTAGCCAATATAGCGATTTGCTGGCGCTGTATCAGCAGGACAGTGAAATCAGCAATCACCTGCAAACTCTCGCCCAAAATAACATCGCCCAGTTCGCGCAGTTTAGTAGCGAAGTCAGTCAACTGGTCGACACCATTGAGCTGCGTAATCAGCATGGCCTGGCGCATCTGGAAAAAGCCAGTGCACGCGGGCAATACAGCCTGTTATTGCTGGGGATAGTTTCTCTTTGCGCACTGATTCTGATCCTCTGGCGCGTGGTTTATCGCTCAGTCACGCGTCCCCTTGCCGAACAAACGCAGGCGCTGCAACGACTGCTGGACGGTGATATCAACTCCCCTTTCCCGGAAACCGCTGGCGTGCGGGAGCTGGACACCATCGGGCGGCTGATGGATGCGTTTCGCAGCAGTGTTCATGCGCTTAATCGCCACCGCGAACAGCTGGCGGCGCAGGTAAAAGCGCGCACAGTCGAATTGCAGGAATTGGTGGTCGAACATCGACAGGCACGGGCGGAAGCAGAAAAAGCCAGCCAGGCAAAATCGGCGTTTCTGGCGGCAATGAGCCATGAGATCCGCACACCGCTGTACGGTATTCTCGGCACCGCGCAACTGCTGGCAGATAACCCCGCACTTAATGCCCAGCGTGATGATTTGCGGGCAATTACTGACTCTGGTGAATCGTTGCTGACCATCCTCAACGATATTCTCGATTATTCGGCTATCGAAGCAGGCGGCAAGAATGTTTCGGTCAGCGATGAACCCTTTGAACCGCGCCCGTTGCTGGAAAGTACCCTGCAATTAATGAGCGGACGGGTGAAAGGTCGCCCGATTCGCCTGGCAACTGAAATTGCCGACGATGTACCGACTGCGTTAATGGGCGATCCGCGACGAATTCGTCAGGTCGTTACCAACCTGTTGAGCAACGCCCTGCGTTTCACTGACGAAGGGCACATTATCCTGCGTAGTCGCACTGATGGCGAGCAATGGCTACTCGAAGTAGAAGACAGCGGCTGCGGTATTGATCCCGCGAAACTGGCAGAAATCTTCCAGCCATTTGTTCAGGTAAGCGGCAAACGCGGCGGCACCGGGCTGGGGCTGACTATCAGTAGCCGTCTGGCCCAGGCGATGGGTGGCGAACTGAGCGCCACCAGTACGCCGGAGGTTGGAAGCTGTTTTTGTTTACGCTTGCCGTTACGTATTGCCACGGCACCCGTGCCCAAAACAGTCAATCAGGCGGTACGTCTGGACGATTTGCGTTTGCTGTTAATTGAAGATAACCCGCTAACCCAGCGAATTACCGTCGAAATGCTGAACACCAGTGGTGCGCAGGTCGTTGCGGTAGGAAATGCCGCGCAGGCAATAGAGGCATTGCAAAATAGCGAACCGTTTGCTGCCGCACTGGTGGATTTTGATCTGCCGGATATAGACGGCATTACCCTTGCCCGGCAACTGGCACAGCAATATCCGTCACTGGTTTTGATTGGCTTTAGCGCCCATGTCATCGACGAAACACTGCGCCAGCGTACCAGTTCACTATTTCGCGGGATTATCCCTAAACCGGTGCCGCGTGAAGTGCTCGGTCAGTTACTGGCGCACTATCTCCAACTGCAAACCAGTAACGATCAACCGTTGGATATATCGCAACTCAATGAAGATGCTCAGTTAATGGGAACAAAGAAGATCCACGAATGGCTGGCATTATTTAAACAACATGCCCTGCCGCTTCTCGATGAAATCGACATTGCCCGCGCCAGTCAGGATAGCGAGAAAATAAAGCGTGCCGCGCATCAGCTAAAAAGCAGTTGCTCAAGTCTGGGAATGCGTAGCGCCAGCCAGTTATGCGCACAACTGGAGCAGCAGCCATTATCTGCCCCCCTTCCACACGAAGACATTACACGCAGTGTTGCCGCTCTGGAAGTATGGTTGAATAAGAAAGACCTGAACGCGATTTGAATCAATATCAGCCAGTTAAGAACAACTAGAATAGTGGCATTTGGTATGCAACTTAACGGACTGGCAAAATCATGGCAGAGAAAAGAAGAACCCGCTGGCAGCGGCGGCCAGGCACGACGGGCGGCAAATTACCGTGGAATGACTGGCGCAATGCCACGACCTGGCGTAAAGCGACGCAATTATTACTGTTGGCAATTAATATTTATATTGCCATCACGTTCTGGTATTGGGTGCGCTATTACGAAACGGCAGGTAGTACGACATTTGTCGCCAGGCCAGGAGGCATCGAAGGCTGGCTACCGATTGCCGGTCTGATGAATCTGAAATATAGCCTTGCAACAGGCCAGTTACCGTCCGTCCACGCCGCCGCGATGCTGTTATTGGTCGCTTTTATCGTCATCAGTCTATTACTAAAAAAGGCCTTTTGTTCATGGTTATGCCCGGTTGGTACGCTTTCTGAATTAATCGGCGATCTCGGTAACAAACTGTTTGGTCGGCAATTTGTCCTTCCCCGCTGTCTGGATATTCCTCTGCGCGGCGTGAAGTATTTGCTGTTGAGTTTTTTTCTCTATATCGCGTTATTGATGCCCGCTCAGGCTATTCACTATTTTATGTTGTCGCCCTACAGCGTGGTGATGGACGTTAAAATGCTCGATTTCTTTCGTCATATGGGGACCGCGACATTAATCAGCGTGACCGTTTTGCTGATTGTCAGTCTGTTTATTCGCCATGCCTGGTGTCGTTATCTTTGCCCATATGGCGCGCTGATGGGCGTGGTTTCGCTATTGTCGCCGTTTAAGATTCGTCGCAATGCCGAAAGTTGTATCGACTGTGGCAAATGCGCAAAAAATTGCCCATCGCGGATCCCGGTCGATAAATTAATTCAGGTACGAACCGTGGAATGTACCGGTTGTATAACTTGCGTAGAGTCATGTCCGGTAGCCTCAACATTGACCTTTTCACTGCAAAAACCTGCGGCAAATAAAAAAGCCTTTGCGTTGTCTGGCTGGTTAATGACGCTACTGGTTCTGGGGATTATGTTTGCGGTGATTGGTTACGCAATGTATGCGGGAGTATGGCAAAGCCCGGTGCCGGAGGAATTGTACCGACGCTTAATTCCGCAAGCGCCAATGATTGGTCACTAAATTAGCAACAAGCGGAACATCACCTCGCACGGGGTGATGTTCACAAAATCACATTATTTTGATTTTGACATCATAGCTTTCAAGCCCGGTCATTTTTTCTCGTGCGGTGAAGCGAATTTCAGAGACTTCTTTCCCTGTATTCTTGTTCAGCTCGGCGATTTTTTGCGCGATAAAGTCAGCGATTTCCGTTTCGGCTTGTTTTTTTAACTCTTCAATATTCACTGTTAACCTCTTCTGGTCTTAAAAGACAGCAACACGCCAGTAAGGTGTTGGTTCCCGGTACCCTGGTCAGGTAAGAAATGTTATAAGCCATCTCCCCTAAAGATTCAATAATCAACAGGTTATCGCTTACTATACATACAGCGTTGAAGAAAAATAAGGCAGATATAAAAAAGGCTCCACGAGGGAGCCTGATCTTATTTTGTGAAATCCAGCGGCGCATGGTCAGTGCGTATTTGCAGCGCGACGTTATCAAAGGTGATCATCGTCGATTTACAAAAAATACACTTTGCCCCTAAAGGATTTCGCTCCGTCACATCGAATGCCGATGTGCGGTACTGTGAACCATGACAACATGGACAGCGGAAATGGAGATGTTGAGTAATAACGGCAACCTTAGAGCGTAACAACGTTCGCTGCCGCGGGACCACGTTGCCCCTGCTCAATAGAAAATTCAACTTTCTGATTTTCGTTCAGCGAGCGGAATTCATTGCTCTGGATGGCGGTGAAATGGACGAAAACGTCTTTGCTGCCATCATCAGGAGTGATAAAGCCAAAACCTTTATCTGCGTTAAACCATTTTACTAAACCAGTCATTTTATTAGACATATTTTACTTCCTTCATTTTGGGCCTTTCGGCAAACAGGGCTTTAATACAGAAACTACTTAGTGTTCAGGAGAGAGACTCAAAAGAAGGGGATAATGCCTGATAATGAGAACTGCTTTAGTAAACTACTTTGTATGCTGTCTGTCTTTCAAACCGACGCAGCTATTAACGCATGATAATTGAGATTAAGCAATTTTTATTTTAGCCGTCCGGCGGTCTTAAATATCGCTGGCTTTATTTTATTAACCCCGTATAGTGCAGCGCAGTATTTTCAGTAAGGAATTTGTTTGTCCCGTAAAATGACAGGAATTGTCAAAACCTTTGATCGCAAAAGCGGCAAAGGATTCATTATCCCCTCCGACGGTCGTAAAGAAGTCCAGGTCCATATTTCCGCATTCACTCCCCGCGACGCAGAAGTGCTTATACCAGGATTACGCGTGGAATTTTGCCGCGTAAATGGCCTGCGAGGACCAACAGCGGCAAATGTTTATCTCTCTTAAGATGACGCAGCTTGTTTAAAGCTGGCTGTTTTTATTAAAAAAGCTCAATAGTCAACATCGCACATTATAACAAAAGTTACTTTCACCCCAGAAAACAAATCCATTTGGCCGAATATCTCTGCACCTAATAGTTATAAATGCTACTTAACAGTCAATCATAGTACCGTTTGAAACTATATCACCAACAATAGTTAATAGCTTTCTTAACAATTTTCTTATCTTTAATTTGTATTTTGCTAAGATTTATCTTATGCTCACAAGTCGTATTTCCAGAGGGAAATCGTTAACAATCTTATATTTCTCTCTGCGCGCCTTTCCCACTCGCGGTATATAGTACCGACAGTATGCGGAAAGGGAGATTTCACAAGGATGTTATACTCAAAGTAGACAATCCTGATCTCAAGCGTACGTATTGTCCATGCGATGAATAAAGGAAAAGTTATGAAACACAAGCTTTCTGCAATCCTTATGGCCTTCATGTTGACGACGCCAGCTGCGTTTGCTGCACCAGAAGCAGCAAACGGGACCGAGGCAACGACGGGTACTACTGGCACCACAACGACCACTACTGGTGCCACTACGACTGCTGCTACCACCGGTGGCGTAGCTGCTGGCGCTGTCGGCACGGCGACGGTTGTCGGTGTGGCAACGGCTGTTGGTGTGGCGACTTTGGCAGTAGTTGCAGCAAATGACAGTGGCGATGGCGGTTCTCATAACACCTCAACCACCACGTCCACTACGCGCTAATACTGCTTTAACGCGTCAAAATTAAAGTTAAATGATACCCGGTTGCGATATTCGTACCGGGCTTTAGAGATTTGCATTTTTTTAATTAACCTTTCAAGGATTAAAGGTGCGCCCTCTTATTTTATCGATTTTCGCACTATTTCTTGCGGGATGTACGCACAGCCAGCAAAGTATGGTCGATACATTTCGCTCCAGCCTTTTCGATAATCAGGATATCACCGTAGCGGATCAGCAGATCCAGGCGTTGCCTTATTCCACGATGTATTTACGCCTTAATGAAGGGCAACGAATCTTTGTGGTACTGGGATATATAGAACAAGAACAAAGCAAATGGTTATCCCAGGATAACGCCATGCTGGTTACCTACAATGGACGTCTTTTAAAAACCGTCAAACTTAATAATAATCTGCTGGAAGTGACAAATTCCGGGCAGGACCCTCTGCGTAACGCGCTGGCAATAAAAGACGGCAGCCGCTGGACGCGCGATATTCTCTGGAGTGAAGACAATCATTTTCGCTCTGCGACCCTGAGTTCCACTTTTTCCTTTGCTGGATTAGAGACGCTGAATATTGCGGGTCGCGATGTGCTGTGTAATGTCTGGCAGGAAGAGGTGACTTCCACGCTGCCAGAAAAACAGTGGCAAAACACATTCTGGGTCGATTCGGCTACTGGCCAGGTTCGTCAAAGTCGGCAAATGTTAGGCGCAGGGGTTATTCCCGTAGAAATGACGTTTCTTAAACCCGCACCATGAATAAATTACAGTCGTATTTCATTGCCAGCGTACTTTACGTAATGACACCCCATGCCTTTGCGCAAGGAACGGTGACTATTTATCTGCCTGGCGAACAACAGCCCCTTTCCGTTGGCCCCGTGGAGAATGTTGTCCAGTTGGTGACACAACCGCAACTGCGCGATCGCCTCTGGTGGCCTGGAGTCTTGCTGACCGACTCCGCGGCGAAAGCTAAAGCGCTTAAAGACTACCAACATGTCATGGCACAGCTTGCTTCGTGGGAAGCAGAAGCTGACGACGATGTGGCGGCAACGATTAAATCCGTGCGCCAGCAGTTACTCAATCTCAATATCACTGGTCGCTTACCGGTCAAACTGGACCCTGATTTTGTACGAATGGATGAGAACAGCAATCCCCCGCTGGTCGGGGACTATACGCTCTATACCGTACAGCGCCCAGTGACTATTACTCTGCTGGGTGCGGTTTCTGGGGCTGGGCAATTGCCCTGGCAGGCAGGCCGTAGCGTTACCGATTATCTGCAAGATACCCCCCGTCTTGCAGGCGCGGACAAGAATAACGTTATGGTGATTACGCCTGAGGGTGAGACTGTCGTCGCCCCTGTTGCCCTGTGGAATAAAAGACATGTGGAACCACCGCCTGGCAGCCAGCTTTGGTTGGGCTTTTCTGCGCATGTACTGCCCGAAAAATATGCTGATTTAAATGACCAGATTGTGTCTGTTTTAACGCAACGTGTTCCTGACTGATGAAGAAGAACTCTTATCTTTTAAGCTGCCTGGCCATTGCCGTCTCCAGTGCCTGTCATGCTGAAGTATTAACCTACCCGGATCCGCTGGGGTCGTCGCAATCAGACTTTGGCGGCACAGGATTGTTGCAGATGCCAAATGCGCGCATCGCACCGGAAGGTGAATTCAGCGTCAACTACCGGGATAACGATCAATACCGTTTCTACTCCACGTCCGTGGCGCTGTTCCCATGGCTGGAAGGCACCATTCGTTATACGGATGTGCGCACACGCAAATATAGCCAGTGGGAAGATTTCAGCGGCGATCAGTCATACAAAGACAAATCTTTCGATTTTAAACTTCGCCTGTGGGAAGAAGGTTACTGGCTACCGCAAGTGGCGTTTGGTAAACGTGATATTGCTGGTACGGGTCTGTTTGACGGTGAATATCTGGTGGCCAGCAAGCAAGCGGGGCCATTTGATTTCACCCTCGGGATGGCGTGGGGCTACGCCGGTAATGCGGGCAATATTACCAACCCGTTTTGCCGGGTGAGCGATAAATATTGTCATCGTGCAGAGTCTCACGATGCGGGAGATATCAGCTTTAGCGATATCTTTCGTGGTCCGGCGTCCATCTTTGGCGGCATTGAGTATCAAACGCCGTGGAATCCTCTGCGTCTGAAACTCGAATACGACGGCAACAATTACCAGAATGATTTTGCGGGCAAATTGCCGCAGGCAAGTCATTTCAATTTCGGTGCTGTGTATCGTGCTGCCAGCTGGGCAGATCTTAACCTTAGCTACGAGCGCGGTAACACATTGATGTTTGGCTTCACATTACGGACCAATTTCAACGATCTGCGCCCTGCCCTGCGCGATACGCCAAAACCGGCATATCAACCTGCGCCGGAATCTGAAGGATTGCAGTACACCACAGTAGCGAACCAACTTACCGCGCTGAAGTACAACGCAGGTTTTGAAGCACCGGAAATTCAGCTGCGCGATAAGACGCTGTATATGTCTGGTCAACAATACAAATACCGTGATTCTCGCGAAGCGGTCGATCGTGCCAACCGGATTCTGGTGAATAACCTGCCGCAAGGCGTTGAGAAGATTAGCGTGACGCAAAAGCGCGAGCATATGACGATGGTGACTACCGAAACCGACGTAGCCAGCCTGCGCAAACAGCTGGCCGGTACAGCGCCAGGTCAATCAGAGCCACTGCAACAACAACGTGTTGAAGCTGAAGATCTTTCTGCCTTTGGTCGGGGCTACCGTATTCGTGAAGATCGCTTTAGCTACTCTTTCAACCCAACACTTTCACAGTCGCTGGGCGGCCCGGAAGATTTCTATATGTTCCAGTTGGGGCTGATGTCCAGCGCCCGCTACTGGTTTACCGATCACCTGCTGCTTGATGGCGGTATTTTCACCAATATTTACAACAACTACGACAAGTTTAAGTCTTCGCTGTTACCCGCGGACTCTACCCTCCCCCGCGTGCGCACGCATATCCGTGACTACGTTCGCAATGACGTTTATCTCAACAACTTGCAGGCGAACTATTTTGCCGACTTAGGCAATGGTTTCTATGGCCAGGTGTATGGCGGTTATCTGGAAACGATGTATGCCGGTGTCGGTTCCGAGCTGCTTTATCGCCCGCTAGATGCCAGCTGGGCGCTAGGTGTGGACGTTAACTACGTGAAGCAGCGTGACTGGGACAACATGATGCGTTTCACCGATTATTCCACGCCAACAGGTTTCGTGACGGCTTACTGGAATCCGCCGACGCTCAATGGCGTACTGATGAAACTTAGCGTTGGGCAATATCTGGCAAAAGATAAAGGCGCAACGATCGACGTCGCCAAACGCTTTGACAGCGGCGTGGCGGTAGGGGTATGGGCGGCAATCAGTAACGTATCTAAAGATGACTACGGCGAAGGCGGCTTTAGTAAAGGTTTTTATATCTCGATTCCGTTCGACTTGATGACCATTGGACCTAACCGCAACCGCGCGGTGGTTTCGTGGACACCATTGACGCGTGATGGTGGACAAATGCTGTCACGCAAATACCAGCTCTATCCAATGACGGCAGAGCGAGAAGTACCGGTTGGACAATAACCTGACGTAATTCATAACATTACAATGACTGATAAATATAAACCAATGAAAAAGAACATTTTTAAGTTTTCGGTACTGACATTGGCTGTTCTGTCTTTGACAGCATGTACCCTTGTTCCTGGTCAGAATTTATCGACCAGTAACAAGGATGTCATTGAACTACCTGACAATCAGTATGACCTGGACAAAATGGTCAATATCTATCCCGTCACGCCAGGATTGATTGATCAGCTGCGCGCCAAACCGATTATGTCGCAGGCTAACCCGGAGCTGGAGCAGCAAATCGCGAACTATGAGTATCGTATCGGCATTGGTGATGTGTTGATGGTGACGGTCTGGGATCACCCGGAACTAACCACACCCGCAGGGCAATATCGTAGCGCCAGTGATACTGGCAACTGGGTTAACGCTGATGGTGCAATTTTCTACCCTTATATTGGTCGCCTGAAAGTGGCCGGGAAAACGCTTACCCAAGTACGCAACGAGATTACAGCGCGTCTGGACTCAGTCATTGAAAGCCCGCAGGTCGATGTCAGCGTCGCGGCGTTCCGATCGCAAAAAGCGTACGTCACCGGCGAAGTCAGCAAATCGGGTCAGCAGCCGATTACCAATATTCCTCTGACCATCATGGATGCGATTAACGCCGCGGGCGGTCTGACCGCAGATGCAGACTGGCGCAACGTGGTGCTCACCCAGAATGGCGTAAAGACCAAAGTGAACCTCTATGCGCTGATGCAGCGTGGCGACTTGCGCCAGAACAAACTGCTGCACCCGGGCGATATTTTATTTATTCCGCGCAACGATGATCTGAAAGTCTTCGTGATGGGTGAAGTGGGTAAACAGAGCACGTTGAAAATGGACCGCAGCGGTATGACCCTGGCGGAAGCACTGGGTAACGCTGAGGGTATGAATCAGGATGTCGCTGATGCGACGGGGATTTTTGTTATTCGTGCAACGCAAAACAAGCAGAATGGCAAAATCGCCAATATTTATCAGCTGAATGCGAAGGACGCATCGGCAATGATACTCGGAACGGAATTCCAGCTTGAACCTTACGACATTGTTTATGTCACTACCGCGCCGCTGGCTCGTTGGAACCGTGTGATTTCTCTGCTGGTACCGACGATTTCCGGGGTGCATGACCTGACAGAGACTTCACGGTGGATTCAAACATGGCCCAACTAAAATTTAACTCAATCCTGGTGGTTTGTACCGGCAACATTTGCCGTTCGCCCATTGGCGAGCGCTTGCTGCGTAAACGTCTGCCAGGCGTAAAAGTCAAATCGGCAGGTGTTCATGGTCTGGTAAAGCACCCTGCAGATGCAACAGCGGCAGATGTTGCCGCTAATCATGGCGTATCTCTTGAAGGACATGCCGGACGTAAGCTTACTGCTGAGATGGCACGAAATTACGATCTGATTCTTGCAATGGAGTCGGAACATATTGCTCAGGTTACCGCAATCGCTCCCGAGGTCCGCGGGAAGACAATGCTGTTTGGGCAATGGCTGGAACAGAAAGAGATCCCGGATCCCTATCGTAAAAGTCAGGACGCATTTGAACATGTCTACGGTATGTTGGAGCGCGCCAGTCAGGAATGGGCGAAGCGCCTCAGCCGGTAATTTGAGTTTATAAAATACGATGACAACTAAAAATATGAATACGCCACCAGGCAGCACTCAGGAAAATGAGATCGATCTGCTTCGTCTGGTCGGCGAGTTATGGGATCACCGTAAGTTTATTATCAGCGTAACCGCGTTGTTCACGCTGATCGCTGTCGCTTACTCGCTGTTAAGCACGCCAATTTATCAGGCAGATACTCTGGTCCAGGTTGAGCAGAAACAGGGCAACGCCATTCTCAGCGGCCTGAGCGATATGATCCCTAACTCATCGCCCGAGTCAGCACCGGAGATCCAACTGCTGCAATCGCGCATGATTCTCGGTAAAACCATTGCTGAACTGAATCTGCGCGACATGGTTGAGCAGAAGTATTTTCCGATTGTGGGTCGCGGCTGGGCGAGATTAACCAAAGAGAAACCAGGTGAGCTGGCGATCAGCTGGATGCATATTCCACAACTGAATGGTCAGGATCAGCAACTTACACTCACAGTTGGGGAAAACGGCCACTATACGCTGGAAGGTGAAGGGTTCACCGTCAATGGTATGGTCGGCCAGCGTCTGGAAAAAGACGGCGTTGCGCTGACTATCGCGGACATTAAGGCCAAACCAGGAACGCAGTTTGTCCTGAGCCAGCGTACCGAACTGGAAGCGATTAACGCGTTGCAGGAAACCTTTACCGTTAGCGAACGCAGTAAAGAAAGCGGGATGCTGGAACTTACCATGACCGGTGATGATCCCCAGTTGATTACTCGTATTCTGAACAGCATCGCTAACAACTATTTGCAACAGAATATCGCTCGCCAGGCGGCGCAGGATTCACAAAGCCTTGAATTCTTACAGCGCCAGTTGCCAGAAGTGCGCAGCGAGCTGGACCAGGCGGAAGAAAAACTCAACGTTTATCGCCAGCAGCGCGATTCGGTTGACCTTAACCTGGAAGCCAAAGCCGTTCTTGAGCAGATTGTTAACGTTGATAATCAACTCAATGAGCTGACCTTCCGCGAGGCCGAGATCTCCCAGCTGTATAAGAAAGATCACCCAACTTATCGTGCGCTGCTGGAAAAACGCCAGACGCTGGAGCAAGAACGCAAACGCCTGAATAAGCGGGTATCGGCAATGCCTTCCACTCAACAGGAAGTATTGCGTTTAAGCCGTGACGTAGAAGCGGGCCGTGCGGTATATCTGCAATTACTTAACCGCCAGCAGGAGTTGAGTATTTCGAAATCCAGTGCGATTGGTAACGTGCGGATTATCGACCCGGCAGTCACTCAGCCGCAGCCAGTGAAACCGAAAAAAGCGTTGAATGTGGTGCTTGGTTTTATTCTTGGCCTGTTTATTTCGGTGGGTGCCGTGCTGGCGCGTGCGATGTTGCGTCGTGGTGTAGAAGCACCGGAACAACTGGAAGAGCACGGCATCAGCGTTTATGCCACTATCCCGATGTCCGAGTGGCTGGATAAGCGTACCCGTCTGCGTAAGAAAAATTTATTTTCTAATCAGCAGCGCCATCGTACTAAAAATATCCCCTTCCTGGCGGTGGATAACCCGGCGGATTCTGCTGTGGAAGCCGTACGTGCGCTACGAACCAGTCTGCACTTCGCTATGATGGAGACAGAGAATAACATTCTGATGATCACCGGTGCGACGCCAGACAGTGGTAAAACGTTCGTCAGTTCAACTCTGGCGGCGGTGATCGCCCAGTCCGATCAAAAAGTGTTATTTATTGATGCCGACTTACGTCGTGGTTATTCGCATAACCTGTTTACCGTGAGTAATGAACATGGCTTGTCGGAATATCTGGCAGGGAAAGATGAGCTCAACAAAGTGATCCAGCATTTTGGCAAAGGAGGCTTTGATGTGATTACTCGCGGTCAGGTGCCACCTAACCCGTCTGAACTGCTGATGCGCGATCGGATGCGTCAATTACTGGAATGGGCGAACGACCATTACGATCTGGTGATTGTCGATACGCCGCCGATGCTGGCGGTGAGCGATGCTGCGGTCGTGGGGCGCTCTGTCGGCACCAGCCTGCTGGTTGCGCGTTTTGGCTTGAACACCGCCAAAGAGGTGAGCTTGTCAATGCAGCGTCTGGAACAGGCTGGCGTTAATATTAAAGGCGCAATCCTCAATGGTGTGATTAAACGCGCCAGCACCGCTTACAGTTATGGCTATAACTATTACGGTTATAGTTACTCCGAGAAAGAGTAAAACTGAAGGTAAGGTGGCCGGATGCGGCGTGAACGCCTTTTCCGGCCTACGCATCAGACAGTTCTTCGTTTGTCATCAGCTTCAGAGCATTCAGGTAACTGAATGCTCTTTTTTTATGCATTACAAACTGCACGCCGGTATGCGTGCTTCATTCACGATTTGCGTAAAACCGGCCAACGAACACATGCCCTGCACGTTTCGCTCTTCACATCCTGCCAGGGTCAGTTTCACCTCTCCGGGCGGCGTATTTAATGATAGCGGCGTTTTATCACGCATCTGCTGTAAAGTCTGGAAGACCAGCGAAACCTGAATCCAATGGCTGTTATCACTTAGCCTACGCCAGCGTTCAAACACCAGTTCACCCCCTGGCGGTGTGTTATCCGGCTGACCGGGAAGCGTCCAGTTGAGCTCCAGTGCGCCGCCGAGATTTGCCAGATTAGTATCGTGTCCGGCGATAAACAGCACTGAAGTGGGTAATGTCACACCATACACCTGTTTTTGCGGTGGATGGGGCATCAACGCTGTCATGATCAAATCCAACAACGGGGTGGCACGACTGCGGGCAACCTCTGGCGTGCGTTGTAGCAAATAAAACTGCGCGTTATGCAGGCTTAGCAAGGTGTTCCACTGGTGTGAATCGGTGATCCTTCCCCACCCCGGCTCCGGCATTCCCTGTGCTTGTTGCAGGAGAAATATCTCCGTCAGCATTGACGCCAGGCTTACCGCACCGGTTAATGAGACATTGTCGGCGCTCACCTTGAGTTCCGATGGCAATACCTGCGTTAATGAACAGCTTTCGTCCTGTTTCTCACGGTTAAGGCACAAGTTTGATTGTGGGAAATTAAGCACCTGTTCCAGTTCGCGAAACGCCGTTTGCCGATGCCCGGTAAAGTCAGCAATTGACCCTCCTGCCCTGCTGAGGATCGCGTCAGTCACGTTCGCGTTATCCAGTTGGCAAATGCCAGTTTTTAGAGGATTAAATAACGGATCGGGACTGGACGTATCTGCCTGGGTATGTACGGTTATTGCACAGTCAGGTGCCAGCCCGGCGGCGAAGGCTTCGCCTGTTTTACGGGTACGCTCGTCGACATCAGCAATAATCGCGACCTGACCAGGCTGCGGGCAGCCCTTTTTCGCCAGCAATCCGTCAGCCACCAGACGCTGGCGTTGGTAATGTCCGAGATAAGCGATTAGCTCACCACCGCGCGGTGTCAGCCACCCCAGTTTTACCGGCCATGTTGGCCATGCGTCTGGGGTGACATCCTGCATCAGTTGCGTGGCCTTGGTTGGGGCACGCACACCATGACGACTGACAATCACCACACTTTCCAGCTTCAGCTCCGGCTCACTCTGAGCGAATGCAGATTGCGGGGTGAACGGAATCAGAAGAGATAAGAATGGGATTAAGATCGCTTTCATCGATATGTTTCCGCTTTTCATATCCGACATTATTGATTGCCTGATGCGACGCTAATGCGCCTCATCAGGCTTACGTTCGTTAACTTTTCAGACGCGGGTCCAGCCATACCAACACAAGGGTGGAGAGCGAACACATCAACAAAATGCCGACGAACCAAAGTAAATACCACATTGTTCCTGCTCCTTAGTACAACTCGTTTTCGTTACGGCGGAGAGTTTCTGTTGTCATGCGCCCCCACATTTTGTAGTAGCTCCAGAGAGTGTAGAGCAACACAATGGGCAAAAATATCAGCACGATTACCAACATAATGCTCAGCGTCAACTGGCTGGAAGTGCTGTCCCACAACGTCAGGCTGGAGATCGGACTTACGCTCGAAGGCATGACAAAAGGGAACAGCGTGATGCCTGCCGTGAAAATTACGCCAAATTGCATCAATGACGCCATCAAAAATCCCCATCCCGGGCGACCACGATAAATCGCCATCACCGTCAGCAATGGACAGAAGAACCCCAGCAGCGGGAAGATCCACAAAACAGGCGATTCGACGAAATTATTCATCCAGGCTCCAGGTAGCACTGCCACCAGTTTCATTAACGGATTGGAAGGACCGTTAGCATCCTGGGCGAGCAGTACAAAGCCATCAATACCGACCCACAGCCAGTAACCCGCCAGCAAAAAGCACAGCATCACCAGCAGTGCGGCGCGTTTGGTCGCCAGCTGTGAACGCAGATGAATCACACCAACAGTTTTTAGTTGTAACCAGACGCCACCTTGCAAAATCACCATCCCAAGGCTGAGCAATCCGCACAATAAAGGGAATGGCGTCAGCAGTTGCCAAAAACTGCCGAGATATTCCACGCGTAATTGCGGTGTGAAGGCAAACGGCACGCCGAGCAGCAAGTTGCCGAAGGCAATACCGAAGACTACCGGCGGCACCAGACTGCCGATGACCAGTCCGGCATCCCACATTTTACGCCAGCGTGCATCGGCGATTTTTCCGCGATAATCAAAGGCCAGCGGGCGGAAGAACAGCGAGCACAGCACCAGAATCATCGCCACATAAAAGCCGGAAAACGCCGCTGCATACACTCTGGGCCAGGCGGCAAATAATGCCCCACCTGCGAGGATTAACCAGACCTGATTGCCTTCCCAGTGCGCGCCAACGCTGTTTATCACTATCCGGCGTTCATCATCATTACGCGCCACCAGCGGCAGCAGACAGCCGATCCCCATGTCAAATCCATCGGAGATCATAAAGACCACCAGGATCACGCCAATCAGCAGCCACCAGATGAAGCGCAATGTTTCATAATCAAACATGATTTTCTCCTTTACCCCTGTTGCTGCGTCGGTTGTTCACTCTGCATCGCGCTCGGCCCCAGACGGGCATATTTCTGCATCAGGTAGACTTCGGCGATTAAGAACAGGGTGTAAAGCCCTACGATCATGATCAGTGAGAAAGCCAGTTGTCCTGTGGTTAAAGCGGAGTGCGCGGAGTATGTCGGTAAGATGTCCTGTATCGCCCACGGCTGACGACCAAACTCGGTCATAAACCACCCGGCTTCAATCGCAATCCACGGCAGCGGCAAACTCCAGAGCGCCATTTTCAGTACCCAGCGATGCTGGTCGATTTTGCCACGCAGCGTCTGGACAAGCGCAATCAGCATCACCAGTAGCAGCAGAGAACCACAGCCCACCATGATGCGGAAACTCCAGAATACCGGCGCAACCTGAGGTATCGCGCCACGCATCGCCGCCTGGTACTGTGCAGCTGTGACATGGTTCATATCCGGCGCATAGCGGGAGAGCAACATGCCGTAACCAAGGTCGCCTTCCAGCTCCCGGAATGCCTGCAACACATGCGGCTCACGATTGCCTTGCGATATTTCCTGCATTAACAGCCAGGCCATACGTCCGCGTTGCAAGCGTGGGTAGGTTTCAGCCATCAAATTCTTCAGACCCGGCACGGGTTTATCTAATGAGTGAGTGGCGAGGATCCCTAGCAGCGCAGGAATTTTGATGGCAAAGGCGTTACGCTCTTGATCCTGTTCCGGCCAGGCAACTACATGGAACGGTGCAGGTGCAGGTTCCGTTTGCCACTCCCCTTCCATTGCCGCCAGTTTTACCGGTTGTACTTGCGCGACTTCATACGCAGAACTGTCTCCGAGTTGCAGCGTACCGATAATCGCCAGAGTACCGAAGACGGAACCGATGGCAAACGAGCGTAATGCAACATCGCGCTCCCGTCCGCGCAGTAAATACCAGGCGCTGATCGCCATAATAAACATGGCCCCGGTCACGTAGCCCGCCATTACGGTGTGCACAAATTTCACCTGGCTGACCGGGTTAAAGACCAGCTCGCTGAAGCTGGTCATTTCCATACGAAGGGTGTCGATATCAAAATGCGCACCGGTCGGGTATTGCATCCAACCGTTGGCATTCAATATCCACAACGCAGAGAGATTTGAACCGAACGCCACCAGCCACGTCACCAGCAGGTGCTGGTATTTATTCAGCCGTTGCCAGCCGAAGAAGAACAGCCCGACAAAGGTGGATTCGAGGAAGAAGGCCATTAATGCTTCCATCGCCAGCGGTGCGCCAAAAATATCGCCCACATAGTTGGAATAGAATGACCAGTTAGTACCAAACTGAAACTCCATGGTCAGGCCGGTAGCCACGCCAAGAGCAAAGTTGATACCGAAGAGCTTACCCCAGAAGCGCGTCATATCGCGGTAGATTGTTTTGCCGGTGACCACGTAAATGGTTTCCATGATAGCCAGCAAAAAAATCAGCCCCAGGGTAAGGGGTACAAATAAAAAGTGATACAGCGCGGTCAGAGCAAACTGCCAGCGCGATAAATCAATGACATCCCACATGCGCACTCCTGTAGGCGAAGAGAGAAAAATAACCCGTTAATGGTAGATCTCCCTCTTTATCCTGAAACTCTACGACCAGAGGTATTCGCCGATTGCGATATTCATAAGCCTGAAAGCGATACTTACCGTCTTTTTACGTCGATGCACCTTCCGCCAGCCACTGACATACCTCACTAAGCCGCTGCGCAGAGTCGACCAAATCTTCTGGCGCTGCCAGCACCACTTCCGGTATTGGGCAGATTTCATAACTCTCAAGTAACGGGCCTTTTAAGGTGTCCGTACAGCGTAAATGCCAGACATGCCGCAGGCCGGTCGCGTTGATATAGCTCTCGCCGTAGCCAATGGTGCGAATCTGAATATTTCCCAGCCCACAGAGACGTGAGAGAAAAAGCCGATCAGCCTCGCTGATAGGTAATTGCGTCAGATTAATGCTGTGCGGCTGCGCGTCAGGATTACGTACATGTGCCAGTAATTCATGCGCCAACGGTAGGCCATTCATCAGGCCATCAATGGGCGGCGGTAACAGCGAATCTGTCGGCAAGACGTTTTGCGTTGCCGCCTGCCACAATGCCATCGGCGCGCAGCCAGCCTCCAGTTTGTCCTCCAGCAACTGTTCGCCGCAACGTCTGCGCACCCGCCATAATCCGCAGAAGATCGCCTCCTGTATTTCACTTTCACTGTCGTCAGCCTGCTGAATGCGCACTGACACTTCCCCTTCCCCGAGAAGCGTATTGATAAAGTGACGATCGTCGGCGTTGAGATTTAACAGATCGACTGCCAGCACCTCGCCCAGCGGCGGCTGGCGCTCGCTTAGTTGATGTTGTAACTCGTTTAATAGCGCAATCACCTGCGGGCTGTGAGCACATTGCTCCAGGGCCGCCATACTCGGTTCATCATTCACCTGACAGGTGATCGGCAGTGGATTCATGCTGAAACTGTCATCGTTCGGTTGCGTTCCTGGCCCCAGCAGATGGAAAAAAGTTTCGCTCATGAGGCACGCTCCTGTTGCGGTTCGACAAGCCCGCGCATCAGGTTTATCAGTTCCGCCCACGGGTGAATACCATTCAGCACGCCGCGATAGCTACCACCGGTAAAAACCAGTGTGGCGGGAAAACGAAATACGCCAAAACGATCACCGATGGCTTCGCTTTGCTCAAGGTCGGCAATCGCTACCTGCCATGTATAATCAGGAAACTCGCGCAGTAATTCGCCAATCATTACCGGATTATCGCTGACCTCTGGCGTGCGTTTCGGGTCACTGCTTAATAACACCACACCGTCTGGCGCTTGCGTAAGCCAGTCGTCAAGACGGGATTCACTGATCGGCGTCCAGCCGCGCGCCAGCATACGTTGCCACAACGCATCAAATGGCGTGTCGTTGCTCATTCCTGCTCCTCCAGCGTCATCCGGTACTGGCGCAAGCGAACGCCTTCGTAGTTTTCCATCGACAGACAGTCATAATTGAGACAGCGCGATTCATTAGCCGGTTGCGGCTCAATTCCCCACGCAGCCAGTTGCGCCAGCGCCCCCTGTTCCGCGGCGGGCAGTTGCTCCCGAGCCAGTTCGCTCAGGCTACCGCCGTAGTCGTCGAGCATCGCGGGTTGCAGGCCGACGAGGGCAATATGTGCTGGCAGATTTCCGCGGATATCTGCCAGCGCCAGTACTTCGGAGAAACTGTTCTGGTGCAGGCTCATTTTCTTCGCGCTGAGATAGGCCGGAATGCGTTCTCCGGCATACGTTCGTAGCGTTCCGGGTTCCAGCCCGTAATCAATGGCGTCGAGAATCAGCAAGTGGCTGGCGCTTTCGACATACCCCAGCAAGTTCAGTCCCTGAGTGCCGCCATCAACAATCTCGACTTCATCGGGCCAGTGGTAATGGGCATACAACCGTTCCGCCACCCGCACGCCGAAGCCTTCATCGGCCCACAGCAGATTGCCCAGCCCCATTACCACCACGCGTTGCTCGCTCATGAACGCTCCTTGTTACTTATTTTGCCAAATTTGTGGCTACGGTAGCCGTTGACCATGGTGGAGATCACTGTGTCGTCGGACATGATGTCTTCACGCAGCGCCATGTAGACATGACCGATCACAAACGCGCCAATCAGCCACATCCCCAGCCGATGCCAGCTGTGAATGTCCATTGAGTTGCCGCCCGTCCAGTAGAAAAATTCCACCACATAACGGAACGGCGCAAAAATAGCGTACTGACTATGTTCGCTGTACAGCGCAAAGCCGGTGACGATCATAAATACCGACATCAGGAAATAGCCGAACATCGCCGCCTGGGCGATGGGGTTATGACCTATATCGGCACTCGGACGTTTTGCCAGAAACAGATACCAGCGGATTTCATACCACACGCCCTGCCACCAGCTTTTACGCCATACCGGCACGATAAACAGCTCGCGTGAGTAGCGATTGCCGACAAAAGCCCAGTAGATCCGCATCAGCAAGACCACGGTAAAAACCATCCCGGCGCTGAAGTGAATTAACCTGATGTAGCCCATATAAAACAGATACGTCGCCTCACCGCTGACCGAAGGCAGCGGCTTGCCGATAAAGTAACCGGTGACCATCAACACCGCCATGCATAACACCGTCAGCCAGTGCCAGATCCGCACGGGCGCTTCAAAGACATAGTGACTGACAACGTTGTCGCTTTTCTGTTGCATGATGATTCTCCTTCGCTGTTAACGCACCTGGACGGAGATCAGCTCGCTACCGTCGTCACCCAGCACATGAGTTGAACAGGCGAGGCACGGGTCAAAGCTGTGCAGAGTACGAAGGATCTCCAGCGGTTGCTCGGGGATCGCCATTTTGGTGTTCATCAGCGCCGCTTCATAAGCGCCAATCTGCCCTTTGGGATCGCGCGGGCTGGCGTTCCAGGTGGTCGGTACCACGCACTGGTAGAGATCTATCTTGCCATCGCGAATGGCAGCCCAGTGGCCTAACGCCCCGCGCGGCGCTTCGGTAAAACCGACACCACGGCACTCTGTCGGCCAGGTTGCAGGTTCCCATTTTTCAGTGGAGGCGGTGGCAAGATTGCCGTTTTTCAGGTTGGTCATCAGCTTGTCGAAGAAATACTGCAACTTACCTGCGGCCCACTGCGCTTCGTGCGCGCGGCACAAAATGCGGCCCAACGTTGACTGAATGCCGGAAAGCGGCAGGTTCAACGCCGACATCATGCGATCGACCGACTCAACGGTCGCAGCATCGCCTTTGTGATAAGCGATCAATGTGCGTGCCAGCGGCCCCACTTCCATCGCGTTACCGCGCCAGCGTGGCGCTTTGATCCACGAGTAGCGTTCCTGTTCATTCAGCTGCTGAATGTTGGTATCGCTGCCTTTGACATCGCCGGGGTTGTACCACGGGTCGGTAATACCATCGAACGGATGACGCCCGACCTGATCGTTGGGATAACGATACCAGGCGTGATCGACAAACTCCTGCACCTGCTGCGGATCAACCAAATCCACTGGCAGCACATTTTTGAAGTCGCCGTTGATCACCGCGCCGCCAGGCATTAGCAGACTTTTCTCGCCAAAGTCGTTGGCAATATCCGGGAACGCCCCGTAACTGAGGACACATTTATCAGAAAGACCAGTGCCGATTTCGCTCCACGGTTTGTTGAATTGACCGATGGCTAAAGCGTCGGGGATCATCACGTTATTAATGAAATCCGCCGTGCGGGTAATGATCGACTGCACCAGATTCAGGCGCTCCATATTGACCGCCCCGACCGCGCCACTTTCGTCAATGTTGATAGCGCACGGCATCCCGCCAACAATCCAGTTTGGATGTGGGTTTTTACCACCAAAGACCGCGTGGATTTTGACAATTTCACGCTGGAAATCGAGAGCTTCAAGATAGTGAGCAAAGCCCATCAAGTTGGCTTCTGGCGGCAGTTTGTACTGCGGGTGCCCCCAGTAACCGTTACGGAAGATCCCCAACTGGCCGCCTTCAACGAATTTCTTCAGGCGGTTTTGTACGTCGAAGAAATAGCCAGGTGATGATTTCGGCCATGAGGAGAGACTTTGCGCCAGTTCGGAGGTTTTCCGCGGATCGGCTTTCAGCGCATCTAACACATCGATCCAGTCCATCCCGGCAAGCTGATAAAAGTGCACCAGATGATCGTGGCACCAGAGCGTCGCCAGCATAATGTTGCGGATGATATTAGCGTTGTCCGGCACTTTAATGCCGATAGCATCTTCGATGGCATAGACCGAAGCCAGAGCGTGTACGCCGGTACAGACGCCGCAGATACGTTCCACGAACGCCCACGCATCGCGCGGGTCGCGCCCTTGCAGAATGATCTCCAGCCCGCGAAACATGGTGCCGCAGGAGACGGCATTGGTGATCACATTCTGATCGTTAATATTCACTTCACAGCGCATGTGGCCTTCAATGCGCGTAATCGGGTCGACCACCAGGCGGCGTCCGGCATTGTTGATGGTGTATCCTTGAGTTTCGTACTGAGTGCTCATGCCTGTTTATCCTCATTGCCTGGCTGATGTTCGGTTTCTGTAGGTTGCTGGTTATGGCGTCTGCGCTGATCAACGGCGCTGGCGACTGCGTGCACACCAACAGCCGCTGCCACCACGCCAAGTGCGGTTAAACCGACGGTATCGGCGGTGGAATGAGTTCCCATTTGCGGAATATCGACCACGCGACTGTAGAACGAACCGCGATCCCAGAAACCATTTTCCGCACAGCCCAGGCAGCCGTGACCAGACTGGATTGGGAAAGAAACGCCATCATTCCAGCGTGTGGAGGAACAGGCGTTATAGGTGGTAGGCCCTTTGCAGCCCATTTTGTACAGGCAGTAACCTTTGCGGGCAGCGTCATCATCCCAACTCTGGACGAACTCTCCGGCGTCGAAGTGAGCGCGGCGATAACATTTATCGTGAATACGCTGACCATAGAACATCAGTGGACGGCCCATTCTGTCGACATCCGGCAGACGATCAAACGTCACCATGTAAGTAATGATGGCGCTCATCACATCCGGGATCGGCGGGCAGCCAGGTACTTTGATAATGGGTTTGTCGGTGATGACTTTGTCGATAGGCGTTGCCTGCGTCGGATTGGGCCGCGCGGCCTGCACGCAGCCCCAGGACGCGCAGGTTCCCCAGGCGATAATCGCACTGGCTCCGGCAGCGGCACGTTTGAGTTTCTCAATAAACGGTCGACCGCTGCTGATACAGAACATCCCCTGCTCGCCCAGCGGCGGATTACCTTCTACTGCGAGGATATATTTGCCATTATATTGCGTGATGATGTCTTCAAAGACTTCTTCTGCCTGGGTTCCGGCTGCAGCCATCAGGGTATCGTCGTAATCGAGAGAAATCAGGGAAAGGATGACGTCCTTCGCCAGTGGGTGAGCGGAGCGGATAAAAGATTCGGTACAGCAGGTACATTCCAGACCGTGGATCCATACCACCGGAATGCGCGGTTTGTTCTCCAGCGCCCAGGCAATCTTTGGTGCCATCCCCGCGCCTAATCCCAGCGACGTGGCAGCCATACTGCAATATTTGAGAAAGCTGCGTCGGGTAACGCCCTGACGCCGCATGGCCTGGTAAAATGTTTCCTCGTTATTCATATCGCACGTCTCTTCTCCTTGCGACACCGGCAGGACACCGGGCGCTTATGGTCGGCAAGCGACGTCCCTGTAGCAAGGCAAACCATCGCTTCACGTGAGATGCTGAAAACGAAAGCTCATCCTTCTGCACTGGCGCACGTCGCCAGATAGTATTGTTAATAAAGCGTAGTGAAACTTTTGCACAAAACAATACAAACCATATGGTTTTATCTTTTAGCGATAAAAATGGACCTATTTTTCTTTTGCAGGGCATTGGGGACGTTTAGCCAGTTGCTAAACGAGTAAAAGAGAAGGAATTCATGGTGATGAAATGATCAATCTGCTGTTATTTCACGCTATCAATGCACTTTTGGCTGTTTTTCAGGCAAACAAACAAATTAGGGGTTTACACGCCGCATCGGGATGTTTATAGTGCGCGTCATTCCGGAAGTGTGGCCGAGCGGTTGAAGGCACCGGTCTTGAAAACCGGCGACCCGAAAGGGTTCCAGAGTTCGAATCTCTGCGCTTCCGCCAAATAAGATAAGGGGTTAGCTAAATGCTAACCCCTTTTTCTTTTGCCTGTCGAAATTCTCAGGGCGTTATATTTGCTTAATGACCTGATAATCCGCTGTTAAACCTGTTCCAGATCAAATGCGTAAAGATGGGTAAAACTTCTGGGTGCCCTTACGCATTATCATTATGCTGCTTAATTAATTACATCTGTCATAGAGAGTGACTCAATGGATCGTATTGTTAGTTCTTCACATGACCGTACATCGCTGCTTAGCACCCATAAGGTGCTGCGTAATACCTATTTTCTGCTGAGCCTGACGCTGGCCTTTTCGGCGATTACCGCAACTGCCAGTACGGTGCTGATGCTGCCATCTCCGGGTCTGATTCTGACGCTGGTGGGTATGTATGGTTTGATGTTCCTGACCTATAAAACGGCGAATAAGCCGACCGGAATTATCTCCGCATTCGCCTTTACCGGTTTTCTGGGTTATATCCTCGGACCAATTCTGAATACCTATCTGTCTGCCGGAATGGGTGACGTAATCGCTATGGCACTGGGCGGAACGGCGTTAGTGTTCTTCTGCTGCTCTGCGTATGTGCTGACCACCCGCAAAGATATGTCGTTCCTTGGCGGTATGCTGATGGCGGGTATTGTGGTGGTGCTGATTGGTATGGTTGCTAATATCTTCCTGCAGCTGCCTGCCCTGCATCTGGCGATCAGCGCGGTCTTCATTCTGATCTCCTCTGGCGCTATCTTGTTTGAAACCAGCAACATCATTCATGGCGGTGAAACGAACTATATTCGTGCCACGGTTAGCCTGTATGTTTCGCTGTACAACATCTTCGTCAGCCTGCTGAGCATTCTGGGCTTCGCCAGCCGCGATTAATCTCACCCGCTAACACTTTCATAGCCTCGCTTTATGCGGGGCTTTGTTTTTTGTTACACTGCCGCCAGTCTGATTAAGGTAGTAATAATTATGCTGATCTTCGAAGGTAAAGAGATAGAAACGGATACCGAAGGCTATCTCAAAGAAAGCAGCCAGTGGAGTGAGCCGCTGGCAGTGGTGATTGCAGAGAACGAAGGGATTACGCTGTCACCAGAACACTGGGAAGTGGTGCGTTTTGTGCGTGATTTCTATCTGGAATTCAATACTTCTCCGGCGATTCGTATGCTGGTAAAAGCGATGGCGAATAAATTTGGCGAAGAAAAAGGTAACAGCCGCTATTTATACCGACTGTTTCCGAAAGGTCCGGCTAAGCAAGCCACCAAAATTGCTGGCCTGCCAAAACCGGTAAAATGTATCTAACGAATACGAAAATCGGTTAATTCCCCCGAGGGATGATGCGGCTCGCTGAGCACCCGTTCCACACGTGCAGAACGCGGGCCGCCACTCTTTAACCACTGCATTAATTTTTCCACCTGCCCTTCTTCACCGCAGGCAACCACTTCCACGCTGCCATCGTCAAGATTTTTGGCGTAGCCGCTTAACCCGAGTTTTTTCGCTTCGTACTGCGTGGTATAGCGAAATCCTACGCCCTGAACTCGCCCGTAAACCCAGGCAATTATGCAGACTTTCGACATTGCTGCTCTCCTTATCCTTAATGGACGCGTTGCAAATCCATGGAAAACTCCGGACAATGACGCCCATTTCTTTGCATCGACAGAAAAGTAAATTATGAGTGTACGTTTAGTGTTAGCCAAAGGGCGCGAAAAATCATTACTTCGTCGCCATCCGTGGGTCTTTTCCGGGGCCGTTGCCCGCATGGAAGGTAAAGCCAGCCTCGGTGAAACCATCGATATTGTTGATCATCAGGGAAAATGGTTAGCACGCGGCGCTTATTCGCCAGCTTCGCAAATCCGGGCGCGCGTCTGGACGTTTGACCCCTCTGAATCCATTGACATTGCTTTTTTTACCCGCCGTTTGCAACAAGCACAAAAATGGCGTGACTGGCTGGCGCAAAAAGATGGCCTCGACAGTTATCGTTTAATCGCCGGTGAATCTGATGGCCTGCCGGGAATTACTATCGATCGTTTCGGTAATTTTCTGGTGCTGCAGCTGCTAAGCGCTGGCGCGGAATACCAGCGTGCGGCATTAATTAGCGCCCTGCAAACGCTCTACCCGGAATGTGCGATTTACGATCGCAGCGATGTCGCTGTACGTAAAAAAGAAGGGATGGAGCTGACCCAAGGCCCCATCACCGGCGAGTTGCCGCCTGCCCTGCTGCCGATTGAAGAACACGGCATGAAACTGCTGGTGGACATTCAGCACGGGCACAAAACGGGTTACTACCTGGACCAGCGTGATAGCCGCCTGGCTACCCGCCGCTACGTTGAAAATAAACGCGTACTTAACTGTTTCTCCTATACCGGTGGTTTCGCCGTATCGGCATTGATGGGCGGTTGCAGCCAGGTTGTCAGCGTTGATACCTCCCAGGAAGCCCTTGATATTGCGCGGCAGAATGTTGAGCTGAACAAACTGGATCTGAGCAAGGCTGAGTTTGTCCGTGATGATGTCTTTAAATTGCTGCGTACTTATCGCGATCGCGGTGAAAAATTTGACGTTATCGTGATGGACCCGCCGAAGTTTGTTGAGAATAAAAGCCAGTTGATGGGCGCGTGTCGTGGCTATAAAGACATCAACATGCTGGCGATTCAGTTGCTGAATGAAGGCGGAGTTCTCCTGACTTTCTCCTGTTCCGGTCTGATGACCAGCGATTTATTTCAGAAAATCATCGCGGATGCCGCAATTGATGCCGGTCGTGATGTACAATTTATAGAGCAGTTCCGTCAGGCAGCCGATCATCCGGTGATCGCTACCTACCCGGAAGGGCTATATCTGAAAGGGTTTGCCTGTCGCGTCATGTAACTTGAAATGTGGAATTTTACCCTTATATCAAAGGTAAAGATTTCCCGGGAGGTGACTATGATTGCCAGCAAATTCGGTATCGGCCAGCAGGTCCGCCATTCCCTGTTAGGTTATCTCGGAGTGGTCGTGGATATCGACCCGGTTTATTCGCTCTCTGAACCGTCGCCTGATGAGCTGGCGGTGAATGACGAGCTTCGCGCCGCTCCGTGGTATCACGTGGTGATGGAGGACGATAACGGCCTACCGGTTCATACCTACCTGGCTGAAGCCCAGCTAAGTAGCGAATTGCAGGATGAACATCCTGAACAGCCATCCATGGATGAGCTGGCGCAGACCATCCGCAAACAACTTCAGGCCCCGCGTCTGCGTAACTAATCCCTGAACAAATCCCCGGAAGGTTTTGGCCTTCCGGGGATTTTTTATTTGGCCAGGCCCAGGCGAGGGATCTCAATAGCCGGGCAGCGATCCATCACCACATTTAACCCGGCATCCCGTGCCAGTACTGCCGCTTGCTCATTAATCACCCCCAGTTGCATCCAGAGGGTTTTCGCGCCAATGGCGATCGCTTCCTGCGCCACGCCCCACGCCGCTTCTGAATTACGGAAAACATCGACCATATCGACTTTTTCCGGAACTTCTGCCAGCGTGCCATACCCCTGCTGGCCCAGCAGCGTTTTGCCGGCAACTTTTGGTGAAACCGGAATGACGTGATACCCCTGGTCGAGTAGATATTTCATCACGCGATAGCTGGGACGATCGGGTTTGTCGCTTGCCCCCACCAGCGCAATGGTGTGAGTGGACGTTAAAATGCCTGCAATATCGGTTTCTTTCATTATTTCCTCCAGACTGTTTAACAGAGTGTACGACAAAGCCGACATGCCAACCATGCAGCTAATACGAATGAATGAGAGCAAAAGCGGGAATTATGTCTATATGTTAGTAAGTATGATTAAAGAAAAATTTTGACACATTATTATTCGGGCGGTCTTTTGACAGGAGCTACCTATGAAAACCGGCATCGTGACCACCTTGATTGCATTATGTTTGCCGGTATCCGTTTTTGCCACCACGCTACGGCTTTCAACCGATGTCGATCTTCTGGTACTCGACGGCAAGAAGGTTTCCAGCTCTCTGCTGCGCGGTGCGGACAGCATTGAACTGGATAATGGACCACATCAGTTAGTGTTTCGCGTTGAGAAGACGATTCATCTTTCCAATAGTGAAGAACGGCTGTATATCTCCCCACCACTAGTGGTCAGTTTTAATACCCAGCTCATCAACCAGGTCAATTTTCGCCTGCCTCGCCTGGAGAATGAGCGGGAAGCTAACCATTTTGATGCCGCGCCGCGCCTTGAATTGTTGGATGGCGATGCGACGCCGATTCCGGTAAAGCTGGATATTCTCGCCATTACCTCAACGGCAAAAACGATTGATTATGAGGTCGAGGTTGAACGTTATAACAAATCCGCGAAACTCGCTTCACTACCGCAATTTGCCACGATGATGGCAGATGACAGTACGCTGCTTTCGGGTGTTTCCGAGCTGGATGCTATTCCACCGCAGTCTCAGGTGCTCACAGAACAACGGCTGAAGTATTGGTTTAAACTGGCTGACCCACAAACGCGAAATACTTTTCTGCAATGGGCGGAAAAACAACCATCTTCCTGAGATTTTTGTGCCTGTGCGCAGGCTTTTTCGGTCTTTCTCTTGCAGCGATAAGTGCTTACAGTAATCTGTAGGAAAGTTAACTACGGATGTACATTATGGAACTGACGACACGTACTTTACCTGCGCGGAAACATATTGCGCTGGTGGCACACGATCACTGCAAACAAATGCTGATGAGCTGGGTGGAACGGCATCAACCGTTACTGGAACAACACGTACTGTATGCAACAGGCACTACCGGTAACTTAATTTCCCGCGCGACCGGCATGAACGTCAACGCGATGTTGAGTGGCCCAATGGGGGGGGACCAGCAGGTTGGCGCATTGATCTCAGAAGGTAAAATTGATGTATTGATTTTCTTCTGGGACCCACTAAATGCCGTGCCGCACGATCCTGACGTGAAAGCCTTGCTGCGTCTGGCGACGGTATGGAACATTCCGGTTGCCACCAACGTGGCAACGGCAGACTTCATTATCCAGTCACCGCATTTCAACGACGCGGTCGATATTCTGATCCCCGATTATCAGCGTTATCTCGCGGACCGTCTGAAGTAATATTACACAGGTGGCAAACGCCACCTGTTTCCTACGGTTTTCTCGCCACCGGCACATCCAGATTTTTCAGTATTTCGACAAAGGGAGAGGGATTCTGTTTGTTAAACAATGCCCATACCCGATGGCGTGCCCGGGTCAGCGCCACGTACATTAACCGCCGTTCTTCAGCGTCCGGAAAATCCTCAACCGGGGGTAGTAGCGCCTCTTCCATAATCGACTCCCGCGCCGCAGCCGGAAAACCATCACTCCCCTCCTGCAAGCCAACGATGATGACGTAATCCGCCTGTTGCCCTTTGCTGGCATGAATGGTCATAAAATCGATTTGCAACTTCGGCCAGCGTGTTGCCGCTTTTTCCAGGCTGGCAGGCCTCATGTGATGGTAACGCGCCAGGATCAGAATGCGCTCTTCCGGTTTGGCATAACCAGAGAGCTTATCCAGCAAAGCATCAAGTTGACTCTCATCCAATAACGTGACGGCTTTTTTGTCTCCATTGGTTAAGCTGTTTAGCGGCTTTTTCAGCTGGCCAGGGTTCTGCTGAATAAAACGGTTTGCCACCTCACCGATACGACTGTTAAAACGGTAAGTCGTGTCTAAATCACAGCGATCGCCTTCACCAAAGTTTTCATGGAAAGCGGTGGTGAGCGACATTTGCGCACCGCTGAAACGGTAAATCGCCTGCCAGTCATCGCCAACGGCGAACAACGTCGTTTGACTGTTTTGCTTGCGTAATGCCGCTAACAACGCTGCACGCTGCGGCGAGATATCCTGAAATTCATCAACCAGAATATGTTTCCACGGGCTGATAAAGCGACCTTTCTCCAGAATCACAATCGCCTGGTGAATGAGTCCAGAAAAATCGACGGCGTTTTCTGCCTTCAGCGCACTTTTCCAGGCTTTTAATAACGGAGCCATCAACTTGATACGTTTACTGAACAAGTCGCGAATCTCTTCAGGTGCATTGGCAATCATTTCTGCCTGTGCACCGCCGTGCATTCGCATCAGACTTACCCAGCGATCGAGGCGAGAAGCAAGACGACGCTGTAATTTCTCATCATCCCAGAAGTTACCTTCTGGCACTGACCACTGCATTTCTTCCGTCAGCCATTGCCGCCAGCCCTTCGCCTGCGCTTTCTTTTCGCTGCATTGCTTACGCCACTCAGCAATAAAGAGTTCATGACGGGCAGCGGTATCATTTTCTAGTTTGCTGACTGTCGGCACTTTTTTGCTGCCCTGCTGAATAATATGCAGCGCCAGCGCATGAAATGTGCGTGCGGTAATGTCTTCGGTATGTAGTCGTTCTCGGATACGCTCGTCCATCTCTTCAGCTGCTTTGCGACCAAACGCCAGCAATAAAATTTGCTCAGGGGACGCTTCACCACGCGCCAGCAACCAGCCTGCACGGGCCACCAGCACCGACGTTTTTCCGCTTCCTGCACCTGCCAGCACTAACAGAGAATGCTCGCCATTAACGACTGCCCGGGCCTGCGCCGGATTCAGCGGTGAAGATTCGACCTGGCGGAAAAAATCTGCATACTCGGTAAGCATGGCTTCTGTATACGCCTGATTATGCTGCAACCGAGCGCCTTCAATATCTTTTAACCAGGCCTGACATTTACGCCACGCCTCACGGCAGTTATCGAATTCTTCCAGTCGGTTGACCGGCAACGGCAACGCCAACAAAGCCTGGCGGATTTGTTGCTGCACGCCAGAAGTTTGCTCACGCGTCAGCCATTTATTTTCTCCGGTGCGCGTGGCAATCAAATCCAGTTGCTGGCGTAAAACACCAGCCGCAATTTCGCTCATCTCCGCACTCCACCGCCGCCAGTGAGCATCAAGATGATGGTAAAAACGCTGCGTCTCGCCCCATTCGGTGCCGTGCAGACGCACCACTTTTTCGTCCGGCAGTACAAATTCCAGCTCGCCCCATACCAGACCGCGCTTACAGTGAATTGCCAGTAATTGATTGAAAGGAATAAGGTATTCGTGGCGATCGCCGGAGACTTTAATCCCGGCATTGAGGATCACCGCCCGATCGTAAGGGTGCTGTGCCAGACGTTTTCCAAGCGTTGTCGCTTTCAGTTCCATGACTCTGTAGATCCACACGAAATGATTTCTTATCAGTGTAACCGTCAGAGAAAACGTGCTCCAGCCCAAAAAAACGTTACAATTGCCGCCCATTACTGAAAACCACAGTAAAGCGAGGTTTTATGCGTACCGTTTTGAACATTCTGAACTTTGTGCTTGGCGGATTTGCCACCACTCTGGGCTGGCTGTTGGCGACTCTGGTCAGTATTGTGCTGATTTTTACCTTACCGCTGACACGATCCTGCTGGGAGATCACTAAACTGTCTCTGGTGCCTTATGGCAATGAAGCTATTCATGTCGATGAACTGAACCCGGCTGGCAAAAATGTGCTGCTGAATACTGGCGGTACGGTATTGAATATTTTCTGGCTGATTTTCTTTGGCTGGTGGTTATGCCTGATGCACATTGCAACGGGCATCGCACAATGTATTTCCATCATTGGCATTCCTGTCGGCATTGCGAACTTTAAAATTGCCGCTATTGCACTATGGCCGGTCGGTCGTCGCGTGGTATCGGTAGAAACAGCGCAAGCTGCGCGTGAAGCCAATGCACGTCGTCGTTTTGAATAATCCACTAATATGGCCTTTATGCTAAGTCCTTTGCTCAAACGCTATACCTGGAACAGCGCCTGGCTGTATTACGCGCGTATTTTTATTGCGCTTTGTGGAACCACAGCGTTTCCGTGGTGGCTGGGTGATGTAAAACTGACGATTCCGCTGACGCTGGGGATGGTGGCAGCGGCGCTGACCGATCTCGATGACCGGCTGGCGGGACGTTTGCGTAACCTCATCATTACGCTGTTCTGCTTTTTTATCGCCTCGGCCTCAGTAGAATTGCTGTTTCCCTGGCCCTGGCTATTTGCAATTGGTTTAACGCTCTCTACCAGCGGCTTCATTTTGCTCGGCGGTCTGGGTCAACGCTATGCAACAATTGCCTTCGGTGCGTTACTGATCGCCATTTACACTATGTTGGGGACGTCACTGTATGAGCACTGGTATCAGCAGCCGATGTATCTGCTGGCCGGTGCCGTCTGGTACAACGTCCTGACACTTATTGGTCATCTACTGTTCCCGGTCCGCCCGCTGCAGGACAACCTGGCGCGTTGCTATGAACAACTGGCGCGTTACCTTGAGCTCAAGTCACGCATGTTTGATCCTGATATTGAAGATGAAAGCCAGGCACCGCTGTACGATTTGGCTCTCGCCAACGGTCAGCTGATGGCGACATTGAATCAGACGAAACTCTCGCTGCTGACCCGCTTACGTGGCGATCGTGGTCAACGGGGAACGCGTCGCACGCTGCATTATTACTTTGTCGCGCAGGATATTCACGAGCGTGCCAGCTCTTCTCATATTCAGTATCAAACATTGCGTGAACATTTTCGCCACAGCGACGTGCTGTTCCGTTTTCAGCGACTGATGTCGATGCAGGGCCAGGCGTGCCAGCAACTGTCACGCTGTATTTTGCTGCGTCAGCCTTATCAACATGATCCGCATTTTGAGCGCGCTTTTACGCATATTGATGCTGCGCTGGAGCGGATGCGCGATAACGGCGCGCCTGCCGATTTACTCAAAACACTGGGATTTTTGCTGAACAATTTACGCGCTATTGATGCCCAACTGGCAACAATTGAATCAGAACAGGCCCAGGCACTGCCCCATAATAATGACGAAAATGAGCTCGCTGATGACAGCCCGCACGGATTGAGTGATATCTGGCTGCGTCTTAGCCGTCACTTCACACCGGAATCCGCCCTCTTCCGTCATGCGGTAAGAATGTCGCTGGTGTTGTGCTTCGGCTACGCCATCATTCAGATAACCGGAATGCATCACGGGTATTGGATCTTGCTGACAAGTTTGTTTGTCTGCCAGCCAAACTATAACGCCACGCGCCACCGCCTGAAGTTAAGGATTATTGGTACGCTGGTAGGTATCGCCATTGGCATTCCTGTGCTGTGGTTTGTGCCGTCACTGGAAGGGCAGCTGGTGCTGCTGGTTATTACCGGCGTGCTCTTTTTTGCCTTCCGTAACGTGCAATATGCCCATGCAACGATGTTCATCACACTTTTGGTGCTACTTTGTTTTAACTTGCTGGGTGAAGGTTTTGAAGTGGCGTTACCTCGCGTAATCGATACGCTGATTGGTTGTGCCATTGCGTGGGCGGCGGTGAGCTACATCTGGCCTGACTGGAAGTTTCGCAATCTGCCGCGCATGCTCGAACGTGCCACCGAGGCCAACTGTCGCTATCTCGATGCCATACTGGAGCAATACCATCAGGGGCGTGATAACCGTCTGGCGTATCGTATTGCCCGCCGCGATGCACACAACCGTGATGCTGAACTGGCGTCGGTGGTATCAAATATGTCCAGCGAGCCGAACGTTACCCCGCAAATTCGCGAGGCCGCGTTTCGGTTGCTGTGCCTTAACCATACGTTTACCAGCTATATCTCAGCCCTCGGTGCTCACCGGGAGCAGTTAACTAATCCTGAAATTCTGGCGTTTCTTGATGACGCAGTTTGCTATGTTGATGACGCGCTACATCATCAACCTGCTGATGAAGAACGCGTCAATCAGGCATTAGCTGACCTGAAACAGCGGATGCAGCAACTTGAACCACGGGCAGACAGCAAAGAACCTCTGGTCGTACAACAAGTCGGGTTATTGATTGCATTACTGCCAGAGATTGGTCGTCTGCAACGCCAGATTACTCAAGTTCCGCAGGAAACTCCTGTTTCGGCGTAAGAGAGTCAGCCCATTCTGCAAGCTCCTGGCGGCGTGCCACCGGGAGCGCAGCTTCATGAATGCCGATAATGGCCCCTTCAAGCATAAACAGAATCTTTTCTGTCACCAGACTGTTTTGCTGCCGCAGTCGCAACCAACACATTTTTGCCCCAAGTATACGTAACGCCCGTACATCCTTAATCCCCACCTCCCCGAGTATCGCTTCCAGATGAAAAGACATATTGGGCAAATCTTTCAGTCTTTCCCGGGTATTGCGCGTGCTTTTCTCTTTCAGCGCTGCATCGAGAGAATATTTCGACAGACGCACCAGCTTCAGTTGATTTCGCCATAGACTTTCATCAACCCGATAGTAATTGAGGGTAACGGATCGGCCACACTTTTTATATGTCAGCCAGACAGGCGAATGTTTTACACAGTACTGTGCACTTTGCTCACAAGCCCGAAGATACAACTCACCATCAGAAACCATCGCAAACACCGTGTCGTCAACGGTCAGGCTGTAACTACCAAACAATGATCGGTATTCAATTGTGCCCAACGTTGCCAGGTATTCTTGTGATTTATAGATCCGCTTATAGGAGAGGCTTTTCATAAAATTCCTTTTAAAATCATAACATAAAAGAATGATTCACATTAACGGATCCGTTAACTACGAAAATAGGCAACTTATTCTTAAGGGGCAAGATTAATTTATGTTTTCCCGTCACTAACGACAAAATTTGCGAGGCTCTTTCCGAAAATAGGGTTGATCTTTGTCGTCACTGGATGTACTGTACATCCATACAGTAACTCACAGGGGCTGGATTGATTATGTACACTTCAGGCTATGCACATCGTTCTTCGTCGTTCTCATCCGCAGCAAGTAAAATTGCGCGTGTCTCTACGGAAAACACTACAGCCGGGCTTATCAGTGAAGTTGTCTATCGCGAAGATCAGCCCATGATGACGCAACTTCTACTGTTGCCATTGTTACAGCAACTCGGTCAGCAATCGCGCTGGCAACTCTGGTTAACACCGCAACAAAAACTGAGTCGGGAATGGGTTCAGGCATCTGGGCTACCCTTAACGAAAGTGATGCAGATTAGCCAGCTCTCCCCTTGCCACACTGTGGAGTCAATGGTTCGCGCTTTACGCACGGGCAATTACAGTGTGGTGATCGGTTGGTTGGCAGATGATTTGACTGAAGAAGAGCATGCTGAACTTGTTGATGCGGCAAATGAAGGTAACGCTATGGGGTTTATTATGCGTCCGGTAAGCGCATCCTCTCACGCAACGAGACAACTTTCCGGGCTAAAAATTCACTCTAATTTGTATCATTAAGTAAATTTAGGATTAATCCTGGAACTTTTTTTGTCGCCCAGCCAATGCTTTCAGTCGTGACTAATTTTCCTTGCAGAGGCTTGTCTGAAGCGGTTTCCGCGATTTTCTTCTGTAAATTGTCGCTGACAAAAAAGATTAAACGTACCTTATACAAGACTTTTTTTTCATATGCCTGACGGAGTTCACACTTGTAAGTTTTCAACTACGTTGTAGACTTTACATCGCCAGGGGTGCTCGGCATAAGCCGAAGATATCGGTAGAGTTAATATTGAGCAGATCCCCCGGTGAAGGATTTAACCGTGTTATCTCGTTGGAGATATTCATGGCGTATTTTGGATGATAACGAGGCGCAAAAAATGAAAAAGACAGCTATCGCGATTGCAGTGGCACTGGCTGGTTTCGCTACCGTAGCGCAGGCCGCTCCGAAAGATAACACCTGGTACACTGGTGCTAAACTGGGCTGGTCCCAGTACCATGACACTGGTTTCATCAACAACAATGGTCCGACCCACGAAAACCAACTGGGTGCAGGTGCTTTTGGTGGTTACCAGGTTAACCCGTATGTTGGCTTTGAAATGGGTTATGACTGGTTAGGTCGTATGCCATACAAAGGCAGCGTTGAAAACGGTGCATATAAAGCTCAGGGCGTTCAGCTGACCGCTAAACTGGGTTACCCAATCACTGACGATCTGGACGTATACACTCGTCTGGGTGGTATGGTATGGCGTGCAGACACCAAATCCAACTTTGATGGTAAAAACCACGACACCGGCGTTTCTCCGGTCTTCGCTGGCGGTGTTGAGTATGCGATCACTCCTGAAATCGCTACCCGTCTGGAATACCAGTGGACCAACAACATCGGTGACGCACACACCATCGGTACTCGTCCGGACAACGGCATGCTGAGCCTGGGTGTTTCCTACCGTTTCGGTCAGGGCGAAGCAGCTCCAGTAGTTGCTCCAGCTCCAGCTCCGGCACCGGAAGTACAGACCAAGCACTTCACTCTGAAGTCTGACGTTCTGTTCACTTTCAACAAAGCAACCCTGAAACCGGAAGGTCAGGCTGCTCTGGATCAGCTGTACAGCCAGCTGAGCAACCTGGATCCGAAAGACGGTTCCGTAGTTGTTCTGGGTTACACTGACCGCATCGGTTCTGACGCTTATAACCAGGCTCTGTCCGAGCGTCGTGCTCAGTCCGTTGTTGATTACCTGATCTCTAAAGGTATCCCGGCAGACAAGATCTCCGCACGTGGTATGGGCGAATCCAACCCGGTTACTGGCAACACCTGTGACAACGTGAAACAGCGTGCTGCACTGATCGACTGCCTGGCTCCGGATCGTCGCGTAGAGATCGAAGTTAAAGGCATCAAAGACGTTGTAACTCAGCCGCAGGCTTAAGTTCTCGTCTGGTAGAAAAACCCCGCTGCTGCGGGGTTTTTTTCGCCTTGCGTAAATTGAACAGACTTTCGACAGTTATTCCTTACCCAGCAATGCCTGCAGATCCTGCTTTAGAGAAGACATTTTATTCGCGTATTTCTCTTTGTTTTCCGCATCTTCAATCAGCTGAACAATCGTTTCAGAAAGCGTTTTACCGCGACGCTGCGCAAGACCAGCCAGACGTTGCCAGACAATAAATTCCAGATCGATCGATTTTTTGCGCGTATGCTGGTGTTCCGCATTAAAATGGCGCTTCCGTCTGGCCCGAATGGTTTGCTTCATGCGATTGACCAGTTCCGGATTCATATGCTTGTCAATCCAGCCATTTACCAGCACGGGTTCATTTTCCAGCGAGAGCAACACATCGACGGCTTCCTGGGCGGCACTGGCTTCTATGTAACGGGTGATTAACTCCCCTTCGCGGTGCTTCTTCACCAGATACTTCCATTTCCAACCGCTTTCAAGATTTTCAAGTTGTTGATATTTCATAGCGATCTCAATGTTACCGTGTAACTCTTTACAGAATATCAGCTTTTTAGGCCAGTGAAGAAAAGAATCTCCATCCTGTGAGCTTTAACGCCCATGCCAGGAGTATTGTCGGTGCTTTCTACGTGTGCTGCAGTGCCGGTTACGGTATAATCGCGGCTTTGACAACAGACTAAAAAACATCAACTTTGACCATTACGAAACTTGCATGGCGTGACCTGGTTCCTGATACCGATAGCTATCAGGAAATATTTGCTCAGCCACATTTGATTGACGAAAACGATCCTTTATTCAGTGATACTCAACCGCGACTGCAATTTGCGCTGGAGCAGTTGCTGCATACGCGAGCATCCTCCTCTTTTATGCTGGCGAAGGCCCCGGAAGAGTCTGAGTATCTGAATCTTATTGCCGATGCCGCGCATGCGCTACAAAGCGATGCAGGCCAACTGGTGGGCGGTCACTATGAGGTTTCCGGCCACACCATCCGCTTACGTAACGCAGTGAGTGCAGATGATAATTTTGCGACTTTAACGCAAGTTGTCGCTGCCGACTGGGTAGAAGCGGAACAACTCTTTGGCTGCCTGCGCCAGTTTAATGGTGACATTACCCTGCAGCCAGGTCTGGTGCATCAGGCAAATGGCGGTATTCTCATCGTCTCTTTGCGTACACTGCTGGCGCAACCTCTGCTGTGGATGCGGCTGAAAAATATCGTTAACCGCGAGCGTTTTGACTGGGTTGCGTTTGATGAGTCGCGCCCTCTCCCCGTCTCTGTGCCTTCGATGCCATTGAAGCTGAAAGTCATTCTGGTAGGCGAACGCGAATCATTAGCTGATTTCCAGGAGATGGAGCCAGAGCTTGCTGAGCAGGCTATTTATAGCGAATTTGAAGATACTCTGCAGATTGTCGATGCGGAGTCAGTAAACCAGTGGTGTCGTTGGGTGACATTTACCGCCAGACATAACCACTTACCTGCACCGGGAGCGGATGCCTGGCCGGTACTTATTCGCGAAGCCGCACGCTACACCGGTGAACAAGAAACACTGCCGCTTAGCCCGCAGTGGATCCTCCGCCAGTGTAAAGAGGTCGCCTCCCTGTGTGATGGCGACACCTTCTCCGGCGAGCAGCTAAACTTAATGTTACAGCAGCGTGAATGGCGCGAAGGTTTCCTCGCTGAACGCATGCAGGATGAGATCCTTCAGGAGCAAATCCTGATTGAAACCGAAGGCGAACGCATCGGGCAAATTAACGCCCTTTCGGTCATTGAATTTCCGGGTCATCCGCGCGCTTTTGGCGAACCTTCTCGCATTAGCTGCGTTGTACATATTGGCGATGGTGAATTCACTGACATCGAACGCAAAGCGGAGCTTGGCGGCAATATCCATGCGAAAGGGATGATGATCATGCAGGCGTTCCTGATGTCGGAACTTCAGCTTGAGCAACAGATCCCCTTCTCAGCATCGCTGACATTTGAGCAGTCATATAGCGAAGTGGATGGCGATAGTGCCTCAATGGCTGAACTCTGCGCCCTGATAAGCGCCCTCGCCGATGTGCCGGTGAATCAGAGTATTGCTATCACAGGTTCAGTCGATCAATTCGGTCGCGCCCAGCCAGTCGGTGGTTTAAATGAGAAAATCGAAGGCTTCTTTGCTATTTGCCAGCAACGTGAGTTAACGGGGAAACAAGGTGTCATTATCCCCACTGCTAACGTTCGCCATTTAAGTCTTCACAGTGAACTGGTGAAAGCGGTAGGGGAAGGCAAATTCACCATCTGGGCAGTAGACGATGTGACTGAAGCACTGCCGTTATTATTAAATCTGGTGTGGGATGGCGAGGGCCAAACGACGCTGATGCAAACTATCCAGGAACGTATCGCGCAAGCATCGCAACAGGAAGGACGTCACCGTTTTCCATGGCCATTACGTTGGCTGAACTGGTTTATTCCGAACTGATCGGACTTGTTCAGCGTACACGTGTTAGCTATCCTGCGTGCTTCAATAAAATAAGGCTTACAGAGAACATGGTAGATAAACGCGAATCCTATACAAAAGAAGACCTTCTTGCCTCTGGTCGCGGTGAACTGTTTGGCGCTAAAGGCCCGCAATTGCCAGCACCGAACATGCTGATGATGGACCGTGTGGTCAAAATGACCGAAACGGGTGGTAACTTCGACAAAGGGTATGTTGAAGCAGAACTGGATATCAATCCGGATCTGTGGTTCTTCGGATGCCACTTCATTGGCGATCCGGTTATGCCGGGATGCCTGGGCCTGGACGCAATGTGGCAGCTGGTAGGGTTCTACCTCGGCTGGCTGGGCGGCGAAGGTAAAGGCCGCGCACTGGGTGTTGGCGAAGTGAAATTCACTGGTCAGGTTCTGCCGACAGCAAAAAAAGTGACCTACCGTATTCACTTTAAACGCATTGTTAATCGTCGTCTGATTATGGGTCTGGCAGATGGCGAAGTGCTGGTTGATGGTCGTCTGATTTACACCGCCAGCGACCTGAAAGTCGGTCTGTTCCAGGATACGTCTGCCTTCTGATTGAAATCAGACAGAGTATAAAAAGGCGAAACCTCCGCATTGCGGAGGTTTCTTTTTAAAGAGACAGAATCAGGCCATTACTACCCTGTCCGCCATGGCTTCTCGCCAGCCTCCCAGCCATTGTGACCTTTGATTCAGCGTCTGATAGGGACACATTTCTTTTGAGCGTCCGGCGATGCCGGCCTGATAACCACGTTGATGTGCCCGTTCCAGGCGATCTCGTTTTTGTCTCTTCATGCCTCGTTTCCCTCATACTGGTTTCTGGTGGAAAAGAAAACAGTGATTACTAAATGTGCAATCACAGTTAAGCAATACCGCGAATCATAACTGCCGTCAATGCGCAAAATTCACGCCACTGTCATATTTGTGAGCTACACGGGCATGTCGGTTGTACAAAAAATGTGAAGAGGAACAACTTTTTCCGCACGTTAGAAACAAAAAAACCGCCTCAGGTTACATACCGGAGACGGTTATATTTACAAATCTTTATAATTAAGGTAGACGCTTTATCTCTTGCGCAATAGAAGCGGCTTCCTGACTCCAGACACTGGCCAGCACCTTAACCATCTCATCGTAACCATCCTGAGTTTGCACTCCTTCCAGACGGAACGGACGTTTGATCAGTTGTCCCTGGTGGTTCAACAGCCACTCACCACTGACAATGACCTTGCCATCATAGCGACCGTTAAACTCTGTTACGGTAACATTGAGCGTGTCCTGGGCGCTTCCCAGAGGCTGGGAGGCAACCACCCAGCCGGGCAGTTGCGTGCTCAGGTTGGCAACCAGGGTGTTGCGCAACTGTTGATCCAGCGGGCTGGCCCACAAGTTGTTGTTGGCAATCACATACTTCACATCACTGGTTTGATAAACCACACCATTCCCCGCCAGATAATCGGGAACAGCGACCTGCTCTACCCATAACAGGCGATTACCCTGGCTGGCGGTACTTTGTGTACCGCTCTGCACCACAGGTAGCTGGTAATAGTTTTTATTGATCTCGCCGGAGCTGCATCCGGCCAGCCACAGTGCCGCAATCGTCACTAGCCACTTTTTCATTGTTTCGCCCTCTTCGGCTCTGGATCTTTTTTGTCCTTCGCTTCAAATACCAGCGCGTTACTCTTCTCGTTGAGCGTTTTCAGCACCGGCTGCAGTTCACGCAACACCTGATCAAGGCGCTGCATATCCGCCACCATCTTGTTGTAGGCTGCGGAGCCAGGCTGGAAGCCCTGCATACTGCGATTCAACTCACGTAATGTTGACTGCATATCGGTCGGCAACTGCTGCATCGACTGGCTGGCGAGGATCTTGTTCATGCTATCCAGTGTCGTTTGCAGGTTTTTCATGGTGCGCTGACTTTCAGAAAGCGTACTGGTCGCCTGCTCAATCATCGGATTCAATGGCAGTTTGTTAATTTTATCCAACGCTTCCATCAGACGCTGCTGGATTTGCGCCAGGCCACCGCTAACGGTCGGGATAATCTGATAACCATTAAACTCACGAATACCGGTAATAGCAGGGCTATTTGGATAGAAATCGAGATCAACATACAGTGCGCCAGTGACCAGATTTCCGGTCTTCAGCGATCCGCGTAAACCACGTTTCAACAATTCGCCAAGGTGCTCAACAACATCCGCATTTTCACCAAGCTGCATTTTCAGCCGCTCTGGTTCGATACGAATCAGTACCGGAATACGGTAATCATCGTTAAATGTCTGCCGCATATTCGGCGCAAAGAACGGTACTTTGCTTACGGTACCCAGGCGAATACCCCGGAATTCTACCGGAGCTCCCGGTTGCAGACCGCGTACCGAATCTTTAAAGAACATCAGATAATCAATGTGATCGGTGTACAACGAATCCTGAATGCTCTTCTGATCATCATACAAAACGAAAGCTGTTTTCGGTGCCACTGGCTGCCCTAAATCCAGACCTTCCGGCACATCAAAGCTGACACCGCCACTAAGCAGCGTTGTCAATGAGCCCATCTCCACACGCATTCCCGCTGACGTCAAATCAACCGCAATGCCACTATCTTTCCAGAAGCGAACATTGCTGGTCACCAGTCGGTCATAAGGTGCATTGATGAACAGTTGATAGCTGATATTGCGTTTTTGCGTATCGAAGGTGCTGGTTTCAACCGAACCTACCCGATAGCCACGGAACAGCACGGGATCTCCTGGCGAGAGCTGCCCGGCTTTTTTGCTATCGAGAATCACACGGATACCTTTCGCATCAGGCGGGGCCAACGGTGGCGAGTCCAGCAAATCGTATTTATCCATTTTGCTGCCTTTCGCGCCTGGCTGCAGTTCGATATAAACCCCAGACAGCAGCGTTCCCAGGCCGCTAATCCCTTCTCGACCAATCTGCGGTTTCACCACCCAAAAGACGGTATCTTTATGCAGCAATTTTTCCATACCGGAATTCAGCCGCGCTTTGATTTCAACGTGCGTCAAATCATCAGCCAGTGTGGCGCTTTCAACCACGCCGACGTCAACGCTACGGCTTTTAATGGTGGTTTTACCACCTTCTATTCCTTCCGCATTCGCGGTGATCAGGGTCACTTCCGGCCCCTGATGGCTGTAATGATAAAAAAGAACCCAGGCCCCAATGAGCGCCGTGACGATAGGAAATATCCACACGGGAGACCAGTTCTTCACTTTCTGGATTTTGGCTTCCCCATTATTAGATTCCATACTGTCAGGACTCCTCATGCTCTGATTCAGGTTGACGATCCCACGACAAACGCGGGTCAAACGTCATAGCAGAAAACATTGTCATTATGACGACTAAAGCAAACATTAATGCACCCATTGCCGGATAAATACTCATTAAACCTCCCATACGCACCAGCGCCGAGAGCACCGCGATGACGAAAACGTCAATCATCGACCAGCGGCCTACAAACTCAACAACTTCATAAATCAAATGCATTCTTTCACTGTCGCGCTTGCCATGTCCTTTAGCATCCCAACACAGCCACGCGATGGCGATCATCTTTAACGTTGGCACCATAATACTGGCCAGAAAGATAACCGCAGCGACGGGATAAGAGCCTTCGCTCCATAACAGAATAACCCCGGCGAGAATCGTCGACGGCATCTTCGAGCCTAATAAATCCGTCACCATGATGGGCAAAATATTCGCCGGCAGATACAACATGATGGACGTAACAAGCAGTGCGAGTGTCCACTGCAGGCTGTTTCTACGACGAACATACCCTTTGGTACTACAGCGCGGGCACACAGGTTCATCAGCAGGAAGGATTGCCGTGCAACAGGAGCACGAACGCAGCCCCTGGCGTATCCCCGTGACGCCCGGTTTTAGCGGCTGGCGCAGTTCTGGCATTGGGGCGATATCGTCCCATAACCAGCGACGATCAACGCACTGAAAGGCGCGCAGTTGCAGGACACAAAATAAACACCAGGGGAGAAAGCTACTGCCGACACCAATGCTGCCGTAAGCCATCAGTTTAACGAAACTCACCAGCACACCCGCGAGGAAAATCTCCGCCATTCCCCAGGTTTTGAGTTGAAAAAGCACCCGTGCCAGTTGCTCTTTTAAACGGACCGGTAATTGTGCGCGATTAACCAGTAACAGAATAGTTATCAGGCAAAACGCGGGAACCAGTTGCACAAACAACAGGAAAAAGGTGCCGAGGCTGGCGTAGTCCTCAGAAAAAAGCACGCCGGGAATTTCCAGTAATGTAATTTCACTGGTGACTCCCGCAACGTTCATATTCACAAAAGGAAACAAGTTGGACAGCAACAGCATGAACAGTGCAGCCAACGCATAGGCAGTGGGACGCTGCCGAGGGGCATCCCACGCCACGGTTAACGTTGTGCCACACCGGGGACATGCCGCTTTCTGACCATGCTCAAGGCGCGGTAACGCCACCAGCATGTCACACTGCGAGCACAGGATGTGCTTCGCGGCATGATGATGTTCGCACATTGGTACTCCTTAATGATGCGCTATTTTACAGATGACTAACAAAGTGTTGGTTTTCATGCCTGATAAACCCAGTGCATCAGGCAATTTTACCGTTGTCAGCTGTCTCTGTTTAAATCGACTATTTTGCGATCAGCCACCATTTTTTAACGCTTCAAGATACTCCCAGCGTTCAAAGGCTTGCTCCAGCTCCTGCTCTGCAGCAGCCATATCGGCGAGCACTTTTTGTGTCTGCTCATGCGGCTGACTGAAGAAGGAAGCATCCGCCACCTGCGTCTGTAGGGCTTCCAGCTTCGCCTCCAGATCTTCGAGCAATTGCGGTAGCTGCTCCAGTTCGCGCTGCAATTTATAGCTTAGTTTGCTACTGCTGCGTTTTACAGTTTCTGCTTTTGGCACGGCGGTTTCTTCGGTTTTTTTCACCGCAGGCTGTTTAAGCGCCACATACTGTTCTTGCTGACCACGGGCATCATGATAACCGCCGACATAACGACCAATTTTACCGCCGCCTTCGAAGATCCAGCATTCTGTAACCGTGTTATCGACAAACTGACGATCGTGGCTCACCAGCAATACCGTGCCCTGGTAGCTGTCGATCAGTTCTTCCAGCAATTCCAGCGTTTCGACATCAAGGTCGTTGGTCGGTTCGTCAAGAATCAATAAGTTGCTTGGTTTGAGGAACAAACGCGCCAGCAGCAAGCGGTTACGCTCACCGCCAGATAGCGCACGTACCGGCGTCATCGCCCGTTTCGGATGGAACAGGAAGTCCTGCAAATAGCCCAATACGTGGCGTGGCTTGCCGTTAACCATCACTTCTTGCTTACCTTCGGCAAGATTATCCATCACCGTTTTATCGGGATCCAGTTCCGCGCGGTGCTGATCGAAATAAGCCACTTCCAGTTTGGTGCCAACGTGAATACGCCCGCTGTCCGCCTGAAGCTGACCGAGCATCAGTTTCAGCAGCGTGGTTTTGCCGCACCCATTCGGGCCAATCAGGGCAATTTTGTCGCCACGTAGAACCTGGGCAGAAAAATCTTTCACCAGTTGCTTACCGTCAACCTGGTAGCAAACGTCTTCCATTTCGAAAACGATCTTTCCGGAGCGGCTGGCTTCTTCCACCTGCATCTTTGCGGTACCCATCACTTCGCGACGCTCGCCACGCTCGCGACGCATTGCTTTCAGGGCGCGTACGCGGCCTTCATTACGGGTACGGCGCGCTTTGATCCCCTGGCGGATCCACACCTCTTCCTGCGCCAGTTTGCGATCGAACTCGGCATTTTGTAGTTCTTCCACACGCAGGGCTTCTTCTTTTTCCAGCAGGTACTGGTCGTAATTCCCAGGATAGGTCACCAACTTGCCGCGATCGAGATCAACAATGCGCGTCGCCATATTGCGGATAAACGAACGGTCGTGGGAGATGAAAATTATCGTCCCATTGAAGGTTTTAAGGAATCCTTCCAGCCAGTCGATGGTTTCGATATCCAGGTGGTTAGTCGGTTCGTCGAGCAGCAATACGCGCGGATTGCTCACCAGCGCGCGTCCTAATGCCGCTTTACGCAACCAGCCGCCGGAAAGCGACGACAGCGCAACGTTAGGATCTAACCCCAGTTGCGCCAGCACTTCGTTAATGCGGTTTTCCAGCTGCCACAGGTTGTGGTGATCCAACTGTTCCTGAACCTTCGCCAGTTCGTTGAGATTTTTCTCGCTCGGGTCGTTCATCACCAGGCGCGAAATATCGTGATAGCGTTTCAGGTATTCCGCTTGTTCTTCAATGCCTTCGGCAACGAAATCATAAACGCTACCCTCAACGTTACGCGGCGGATCCTGTTGCAGACGAGCGACAATCAAATCTTGCTCGTAAATAATGCGACCGTCATCCAGCCCTTGTTCACGGTTGAGGATTTTCATTAACGTCGATTTGCCTGCGCCGTTACGGCCTACCAGACAAACACGTTCGTTATCTTCGATATGCAGTTCTGCGTTATCGAGAAGCGGCGCGTCGCTGAACGACAGCCATGCGCCATGCATACTGATTAATGACATTACTATTCCTTTCAGGCTGCGGTAATCAGCCAGCAGTTGTGGATCTGGCGGTTACGGGCGAAATCCTGGGAGAGCGTTTTTTGCGTAATTTCTTGTGCTTTCAGTCCCAGTTTTGCCAGTCCGTCAAGATCCATACGGAAGCCACGTTTGTTGTTCGAGAACATGATCGTCCCACCAGCACGCAGCAGACGTTTCAAATCTTTCATCAGCGCCAGATGATCGCGCTGAACATCAAACGCATCTTCCATTCGTTTTGAGTTAGAGAAGGTTGGCGGATCGATAAAGATCAGATCGAACTGTTCATTTGCCTCACGCAGCCACGCCAGGCAATCGGCCTGAATCAGGCGATGCGCACGCCCGGTTAGGCCATTCAGACGCAGGTTGCGTTCTGCCCACTCCAGATAAGTACGCGACATATCCACGGTGGTAGTGCTGCGTGCACCGCCTAATCCCGCGTGCACGGTGGCGCTGCCGGTATAAGAGAACAGGTTGAGGAAATCTTTGCCTTTGCTCATCTGACCGAGCATACGACGGGCGATACGGTGATCGAGGAACAGACCGGTATCGAGGTAATCCGTCAGGTTCACCCACAAGTGAGCGTTATATTCGGTGACTTCGAGAAACTCGCCCTTCTCGCCCAGTTTCTGGTACTGATTTTTGCCCTTCTGGCGTTCACGGGTTTTCAGCACCAGTTTGTTTGGCGCAATCCCCAGTACCGAAATGGTTGCAGCGATAATATCGAACAGACGCTGACGCGCTTTGTGCGCATCAATAGTTTTTGGCGGCGCATACTCCTGCACCACCACCCAGTCGGCATAACGATCAACGGCAACGTTATATTCCGGCAGATCGGCGTCATACAGGCGGTAACATTCAATCCCTTCCTGGCGAGCCCACTTCTCGAATTTTTTGAGGTTCTTACGCAGGCGGTTAGCGTAGTCTTCCGCTACCATCGCCGGTTTGCTGTCTGGAGTGCTTTGGGCAACGTGGTAATTTTTCTGTACGCAGTCCAGCGGGCCGTTTTTCGCCTTGTACTGTTTGTCTGCACGCAGCTGCAGGCAGCTGAGCAGATCCGGCGAGGCACTAAACAAAGAGAGATTCCAGCCACCGAACTGGTTTTTCATGATTCGGCCCAGCAGACTATGCAGCGCAATCAGCGCCGGTTCGCTGTCCAGACGTTCACCGTATGGCGGATTGCTCAACACTGTACCGTACGGCCCTTTCGGCAGCGGATTGGTCAGTTGCGCGACATCTTTCACCTCAAAGGTGATCAGTTCACCAATCCCCGCAAGACGGGCGTTAGTGCGCGCACGTTGAATCACCCGTGCGTCGCTGTCCGAACCGTAAAAATGAGAGCTGTACTCAGCCAGGCCTTTACGGGCGCGAGTTTGCGCTTCCGCTTTCACTTCCTGCCAGATAGCTTCATCATGCTGCGCCCAGCCGCTAAAGCCCCAACGCCCACGGTGCAAGCCTGGTGCGCGATCGGTCGCCAGCATCGCAGCTTCAATCAGCAACGTACCAGAACCACACATTGGGTCGAGCAGCGGTGTTCCTGGCTGCCAGCCGGATCGCATCACAATCGCGGCTGCCAGGGTTTCTTTGATCGGCGCAATACCAGCACGATCGCGATAGCCACGCAGATGTAAACCATCACCACTGAGATCAAGGGCGATACTGGCAGTTTCTTTATGCAGCCAGACGTTAACGCGGATATCCGGCGCATCGCGATCAACATTTGGACGCGGCAGATTTTTCCGCGTGAAAGCATCGACAATCGCGTCTTTCACTTTCATCGCACCGTACTGACTGTTGCGGATGGTGTCATTCAAACCACTGAAGTGGACAGCGAAGGTCGCGCCAGGATTAAACATCTCTGTCCAGTTGATCGCCTGAACGCCGAGATAGAGGTCTAAATCACTGTAAACCTTACACTCGCCCAGCGGCAACATAATACGCGAGGCCAGGCGGCTCCACATCAGGCTCTGGTAAACAAGCCGTGTGTCGCCCTTAAAATGGACCCCACCCTGAACCACCTGGCATTCAACGGCCCCCAGGTTTTCCAGTTCAGTTTTTAACAGCTCTTCCAGCCCACGGGCCGTACTGGCAAACAGAGAATTCATATCGTCACTTTTACTCTAAGAAAATTGTTGCGCATTATAGCTAATAAGCGCGTCATGTCATAAAGTTGAGGGCTTATTTTCATTTGAGGACCGCACCGTGGCGACATTAACCCGGCTTTTTATTCATCCTGTTAAATCGATGCGCGGCATTGGTCTTACACATGCTCTGGCAGATGTCAGTGGTCTGGCCTTCGATCGCATCTTTATGATCACGGAACCTGACGGTACGTTTATTACCGCTCGCCAATTTCCGCAAATGGTACGGTTTACTCCTTCACCTGTGCATGATGGCTTGCATCTCACCGCACCAGATGGCAGTAGCGCATATGTTCGTTTTGCTGATTTCGCCACACAAGACGCACCAACCGAAGTTTGGGGCACACATTTTACCGCGCGAATTGCGCCAGACGCGATCAACAAATGGTTAAGTGGATTTTTCTCCCGCGAAGTGCAATTGCGCTGGGTGGGGCCACAAATGACCCGGCGCGTGAAACGCCACAACACTGTACCTCTGTCATTTGCTGATGGCTATCCTTACCTTCTTGCTAACGAAGCCTCGTTACGTGATCTCCAACAACGTTGTCCGGCCAGTGTAAAAATGGAGCAATTCCGCCCCAATCTGGTGGTTTCCGGCGCGTCAGCCTGGGAAGAAGATAGCTGGAAAGTGATTCGTATTGGTGATGTGGTGTTTGATGTGGTTAAACCTTGTAGCCGCTGTATTTTCACCACCGTCAGTCCAGAAAAAGGGCAAAAACATCCGGCAGGCGAACCATTAAAAACATTGCAATCTTTCCGTACTGCCCAGGATAACGGCGATGTCGATTTTGGTCAGAATTTAATTGCCCGTAATAGCGGCGTGATTCGCGTTGGCGATGAGGTGGAAATTCTGGCAACGGCTCCGGCTAAAATTTACGGCGCAGCTGCCGCTGATGATACCGTCAACATCACGCAACAACCGGACGCAAATGTAGATATTGACTGGCAGGGACTGGCATTTCGTGGAAATAACCAACAGGTGCTGCTGGAGCAATTAGAAAATCAGGGAATTCGTATCCCTTATTCTTGCCGCGCGGGCATTTGTGGAAGCTGCCGTGTTCAGCTTTTAGAAGGCGAAGTCACACCGCTCAAAAAATCAGCAATCAGCAATGATGGCACCATTCTTTGCTGTAGTTGTGTGCCGAAGACTGCGCTTAAACTAGCGCGTTAAACTGCCTGTTCGAGGCTGAAACTGTCAACATTAACCTGCGGTTTCAGCCTGTCATTCATGATTTTGATGGCGTCCCCCAACTGCATCGCGCGACCCGCAATAACAACGCAGGGTTGCGCCAACAGGCACAGTGCAGCATTTTCGCCAGATTCAACGACCAGCAAATTGACTTGCTCGTGAGTGTCGCTCAACCAAACGCAGGCCGCATCGCCCGGCATGGGCACCCACATTTCACCATGGGAAACAAAATGCCAGCTTTTCGGCATTTGCGGTTTGAGATAACGAATTGCTACCAGCGCATTAAGCACCAGTTCGGCTTTTTGTTCTTTAGATAAATTAAAATCGCGGCATTTTTCTTCAAATGAGAAATAGAGCGCGGCGTCGTCAACGCAAAAGCCTGCGGGAGAAAAGGCATCTGGAGTCAACATTTTGCGCGCAAAACGTGAGCGAAATAGCATACCATTGGCTAAATCGAGCATCATTCGATCGTGCTCTTCATCGTAATACCAACGCCAGTTATCGTCTGGTTTAATTCGCATTTGCCTCTCCCCTACCCTATAAAACCGCAGCAACACAATCCATTGTCGCTTCGCTTAATAACCTCAACAATAAAAGTACAAAATGTCTAAATAAGCAACAGCGATGAATATAAAACAACCAGGGCTTAAAATAAAGCCCTGATTATCTTATAAAGAGAAATTCAAAGAAATAATTAGATATGGTTAACGATTTCTTTAATCAGCGGCGGTCCTTTAAAAATAAAACCAGAATAAATTTGCACCAGTGAGGCCCCCGCAGCAATCTTTTCACGCGCAGCGATAACCGAGTCAATGCCGCCAACACCGATGATCGGTAAGCGACCGTTTAATTCCTGAGACAAACGGCGAATAATTTCGGTGCTTTTTAACTGTAGCGGACGACCACTTAAGCCCCCAGTTTGATCGCAATTTTTCATACCCTGTACCAAAGAACGATCGAGCGTGGTATTCGTTGCAATAACGCCATCAATATTATGGCGAACTAAACTATCGGCAACCTGGATCAATTCTTCTTCAGAAAGATCCGGCGCGATCTTCACTGCGATCGGCACATATTTATGGTGCATCGCTTGCAAATCATTTTGCTTATTTTTAATCGCGGTTAAGAGATCATCCAGCGCTTCGCCATATTGCAGTGTGCGTAGTCCTGGGGTATTCGGCGATGAAATATTGATGGCGATATATCCCGCATAAGCATAGATTTTTTCCATACAAATCAGATAGTCATCTTTACCCTGCTCCACCGGCGTATCTTTATTTTTGCCGATGTTAATACCCAGGACGCCATCATAATGGGCTTTTTTTACGTTCTCTACGAGGTTATCAACGCCAAGATTATTAAAGCCCATACGGTTGATCAAACCTTCGGCATCTACCAGACGAAAGAGACGCGGCTTGTCATTACCTGGCTGTGGACGTGGCGTGACGGTACCGATCTCGATAGATCCAAACCCCATCGCGCCTAACGCGTCAATGCACTCCCCGTCTTTATCAAGACCGGCTGCCAGACCAAGCGGATTTTTAAACGTCAGGCCCATGCAGTTAACAGGTTTCGCAGGCACTTTCTGCCGCACCAGTGCTTCAAACGGCGTTCCTGTAATACGGCGTAATTGCTGAAAAGTAAACTCATGAGCGCGCTCTGGATCGAGCTGGAAAAGGGCTTTACGAACGAAGGGGTAGTACATGAACTCTCCTGGATTCCCGGTGTGCAAACCGGGGGCGTATTATGTGCGAGTTCGTACTAAAAGGGAATTGACCTGTGGCAAAAAATAGCAAACGTTTTCTTATTGCGCTTTTTTTATGCTTTTTTTGGCTTTTCTTCCTCAGATAAATCATTTCGACTCGCGGGCCACCTCTGTCAGACTGACCGAATTGTTATCAATGTTAACAAAACAAGAACAATTGGTTATAAGGAGAGAGTATGCGTGTCATCACCCTGGCGGGTAGTCCTCGCTTTCCTTCTCGCTCCAGCTCCTTGCTGGAATATGCGCGGGAAAAACTGAATGGCCTGGATGTAGAGGTTTATCACTGGAATCTGCAAAACTTCGCCCCGGAAGATCTGCTCTATGCCCGTTTCGATAGTCCGGCGCTAAAAACCTTCACCGAACAATTGCAACAGGCCGATGGGTTGATTGTCGCCACGCCAGTGTATAAAGCCGCCTATTCCGGAGCGCTGAAAACCCTGCTCGATCTGCTGCCAGAACGCGCGTTGCAAGACAAAGTGGTACTGCCGCTGGCAACGGGCGGTACAGTGGCTCACCTTCTGGCGGTCGATTACGCGCTTAAACCGGTATTAAGCGCGCTGAAAGCCCAGGAGATCCAGCACGGCGTGTATGCCGATGACTCACAGGTGATTGAATACCAGCACAAGCCGCAGTTCACGCCAAATCTGCAAACCCGTCTTGATGCCGCGCTCGACACCTTCTGGCAGGCGCTGCACCGCCGCGATGTCCAGGTTCCTGACCTTCTGTCTCTGCGAGGTAACGCCCATGCGTAAGATCATTAAACTGGCGCTGGCGGGATTGCTTAGCATCTCTACACTCGCGATTGCCGCAGAGTCGTCTCCAGATGCGTTACGTATTGGCTATCAGAAAGGCAGTATTGGTATGGTGCTGGCAAAAAGCCACCAATTATTGGAAAAACGCTATCCGAAAACCCAAATCTCGTGGGTGGAGTTCCCCGCTGGGCCGCAAATGTTGGAAGCGTTAAACGTTGGCAGTATCGATCTCGGCAGTACGGGGGATATTCCGCCAATCTTTGCTCAGGCTGCCGGAGCTGATTTGCTGTACGTGGGCGTCGAACCGCCGAAGCCAAAAGCCGAAGTGATTCTGGTGGCAGAAAACAGTCCGATCAAAACCGTAGCCGATCTTAAAGGTCATAAAGTTGCCTTTCAGAAAGGTTCCAGTTCGCACAACCTTTTACTGCGCGCACTACAACAGGCCGGGCTTAAATTCACCGATATCCAGCCCACTTATCTGACGCCTGCCGATGCCCGCGCCGCGTTCCAGCAAGGTAACGTCGACGCCTGGGCTATCTGGGATCCCTACTATTCCGCCGCGTTATTACAGGGCGGAGTGCGAGTGCTGAAAGATGGCACCGGTCTCAATCAAACAGGATCTTTTTATCTGGCTGCCCGTCCGTATGCAGAAAAAAACGGCGCTTTTATTCAGGGCGTGCTGGCAACCTTTAGTGAGGCCGATGCGTTAACCCGCAGTCAGCGTAAGCAAAGCATCGCTTTACTGGCAAAAACAATGGGTTTACCGGCACCGGTGATTGCCTCTTACTTAGATCATCGCCCTCCTACCACCATCAAACCAGTTAACGCCGACGTTGCCGCCTTACAGCAGCAAACGGCAGATCTGTTTTATGAAAACCGTCTGGTACCGAAAAAAGTCGATATCCGCCAGCGCATCTGGCAGCCCACTCAACTGGAAGGAAAACAATTATGAGTCTGAATATGTTCTGGTTTTTACCGACCCACGGTGACGGACATTACCTGGGAACGGAAGAAGGTTCACGCCTGGTTGATCATGATTATCTGCAACAAATTGCGCAAGCGGCGGATCGTCTGGGCTATACCGGTGTGCTAATTCCAACGGGGCGCTCCTGCGAAGATGCGTGGCTGGTGGCAGCGTCAATGATCCCGGTGACGCAGCGGCTGAAGTTTCTTGTCGCCCTGCGCCCCAGTGTGACATCGCCTACCGTTGCCGCCCGCCAGGCCGCCACGCTTGACCGTCTCTCTAACGGACGCGCGTTGTTTAACCTGGTCACAGGCAGCGATCCACAAGAGCTGGCAGGCGACGGCGTGTTCCTTGATCATAGCGAGCGTTACGAAGCCTCGGCAGAATTTACCCAGGTCTGGCGGCGGTTGTTGCTTGGCGAGACAGTGGATTTCAACGGCAAACATATTCATGTGCGCGGAGCCAAACTGCTCTTCCCGCCGATTCAACAGCCCTATCCTCCGCTTTACTTTGGCGGCTCGTCAGACGTCGCCCAGGAGCTGGCGGCAGAACAAGTTGATCTCTACCTCACCTGGGGCGAACCGCCGGAACTGGTTAAAGAGAAAATCGAACACGTGCGGGCGAAAGCTGCCGCGCATGGACGCAAAATTCGTTTCGGTATTCGTCTGCATGTGATTGTTCGTGAAACCAACGACGAAGCGTGGCAGGCCGCCGAGCGGTTAATCTCGCATCTTGATGATGAGACCATCGCCAAAGCACAAGCCGCGTTTGCCCGCACCGATTCCGTGGGGCAGCAGCGAATGGCGGCGCTACATAACGGCAAGCGCGACAATCTGGAGATCAGCCCCAATTTATGGGCGGGCGTTGGCTTAGTGCGCGGCGGTGCCGGGACGGCGTTGGTGGGCGATGGTCCGACGGTCGCCGCGCGAATCAACGAATACGCTGCGCTTGGCATCGACAGCTTTGTGCTTTCTGGTTATCCGCATCTGGAAGAAGCGTATCGGGTCGGCGAGTTGTTGTTCCCACATCTGGATATTGCCATTCCGGAAATTCCCCAGCCACAACCGCTGAATCCGCAAGGCGAAGCGGTGGCGAATGATTTTATCCCCCGTAAAGTCGCGCAAAGCTAAGGAACAAAATGATGGCAACGCCAGTGAAAAAGTGGTTATTGCGCGTTGCCCCCTGGTTTTTACCGGTGGGCATCGTGGCGGTGTGGCAACTGGCCTCCTCGGTTGGCTGGTTGTCGACGCGTATTTTGCCCTCACCGGAAGGGGTGGTGACGGCGTTCTGGTCGCTCTCAGCCAGCGGCGAATTGTGGCAACATCTGGCGATCAGCTCCTGGCGGGCGCTGATTGGTTTTTCAGTTGGCGGATCGCTGGGCTTGATTCTGGGACTGATTAGCGGGCTGTCGCGCTGGGGAGAACGGCTGCTGGATACCTCAATTCAGATGTTGCGCAACGTGCCGCATCTGGCGCTGATCCCGCTGGTGATTTTGTGGTTTGGCATTGATGAATCCGCAAAAATCTTTCTGGTGGCGCTCGGCACGCTATTCCCCATTTATATCAACACCTGGCACGGCATCCGTAATATCGATCGCGGTCTGGTGGAAATGGCGCGTAGCTATGGATTATCCGGCATACCGCTGTTTATCCATGTGATCCTGCCTGGTGCCCTGCCCTCAATTATGGTCGGCGTACGTTTTGCGTTGGGCCTGATGTGGCTGACGCTGATTGTTGCCGAAACCATTTCTGCCAATTCCGGCATTGGTTATCTGGCGATGAATGCGCGGGAGTTTTTGCAAACGGATGTGGTGGTAGTCGCCATTATTCTCTACGCCCTGCTCGGCAAACTTGCTGACGTCAGCGCGCAGCTGTTAGAGCGCCTCTGGCTGCGCTGGAATCCGGCTTATCATTTGAAGGAGGCCACGGTATGAATACTGCTCGTCTGAACCAGGGCACACCCTTGTTACTCAATGCAGTAAGCAAACATTACGCAGAAAATATCGTTCTGAACCAACTGGATTTACATATTCCGGCAGGTCAGTTTGTGGCGGTGGTGGGCCGCAGCGGTGGTGGCAAAAGTACCCTGCTGCGCCTGCTGGCAGGTCTGGAAACGCCAACCGCAGGCGATGTGTTAGCGGGTACCACACCGCTGGCTGAGATTCAGGAAGACACGCGAATGATGTTTCAGGATGCGCGTCTGCTACCGTGGAAATCGGTGATTGATAACGTTGGGTTAGGCCTTAAAGGTCAGTGGCGCGATGCCGCGCGTCGGGCGTTGGCAGCGGTAGGACTGGAAAATCGCGCGGGGGAATGGCCTGCCGCACTCTCTGGCGGGCAGAAACAGCGTGTGGCGCTGGCAAGAGCGTTGATTCATCGACCGGGTTTGTTGTTGCTTGATGAACCGCTCGGGGCGCTGGACGCCTTAACGCGACTGGAGATGCAGGATTTGATTGTGTCACTTTGGCAGGAGCACGGTTTTACCGTACTGTTGGTGACGCATGATGTGAGCGAAGCGGTAGCAATGGCTGACCGGGTGTTGTTAATTGAAGAGGGAAAAATTGGTCTGGATTTGACGGTGGATATCCCCCGTCCGCGCCGATTAGGGTCGGTGCGATTAGCGGAGCTGGAAGCGGAAGTGTTGCAACGGGTGATGCAGCGTGGGCACTCTGAACAACCGATTCGGCGTCATGGTTAATATGCCGGATGTGGCGCACAAAACCAGCGGTTTCAACGGATTGTAGGCCTGATAAGACGCGTCAAGCGTCGCATCAGGCATTTGGGCACGGCTGCCGGATGCGGCGTGAACGCCTTATCCAGCCTACAAAACCAGCATTTTCAACTGACTTGTAGGCCTGATAAGACGCGTCAAGCGTCGCATCCGGCACGTTTATATCAAGCCAGAGCTTTGGTTATCTTCTCGTACAGATCGCCAGAGAGATTTTCCAGCCCTTTCAACTGCTCCAGCGCCGCGCGCATTTTCTCCTGACGTTTGGCATCGTAACGCTTCAGGCGAATCAGCGGTTCAATCAGACGTGAAGCCACCTGCGGGTTACGGCTGTTGAGGTCAGTAAGCATTTCCACAAGGAACTGATAACCGCTGCCATCTTCGGCATGGAACGCTGCCGGGTTGCTGCCCGCAAACGCGCCAATCAACGAACGAATGCGGTTCGGGTTGCTCATGGTAAATGAGCGATGCTGCAACAGACCACGCACCGTCTCCAGCACATTCGCCGCCGGGCTGGTGGCTTGCAGGATAAACCATTTATCCATCACCAGACCATCCTGATGCCACTTGTCGTCGTACTCCTGCATCAGCGCGTCACGGCATGGCAGCTGTGCGGCAACCGCCGCAGAAAGCGCCGCCAGCGCATCGGTCATATTGTTTGCTTCATGGTACTGCTTGCTCACCAGCACATCAGCCAGATGCGTTTCACCAAAAGCGAGGAAGCGCAGGCAGGCATTACGCAGAGTGCGTTTTGCAATATCTTCATGCTCAACGCGGTACTCGCTCTGATAATTTGCGTTATAAATAGCCAGCAGCTCATCCGCCAGTTCAGTCGCCAGAGTACGGGTAAGTGCTTCGCGTACTTCGGCAATAGCAATCGGGTCGATGATATCGAACAGTTCCGCCATTTCATTGACGGATGGCAGCGTCAGAATTTCTGCCGCCAGTGCCGGGTCAATCTTCTCATCCAGCAGCACCGCGCGGAAAGCATCGGCAACGTGTGCGGGTAAAGACAATGGTTGACCTTGCTGATGACGGGCGACGTTCAGTTTGATGTAGGTTGCCAGCAGGCTTTGTGCCGCATCCCAGCGGGAGAAATCATTACGCGCATGACGCATCAGGAAGGTCAGTTGCTGATCGCTCCACTTATATTCCAGTTTCACTGGCGCAGAGAATTCACACAGCAGTGCGGGCACCGGCTGGAAGTAGACATTATCAAAGACAAAGGTCTGTTCCGCCTGGGTGACGTTCAGTACCGAATTCACCGGGTGACCGCCTTTCTGCAACGGGATCACTTTGCCTTCGTTGTCATACAGCTCGATGGCAAACGGAATATGCAGTGGCTGTTTTTCTGCCTGATCCGGCGTAGCTGGCGTGCGCTGGCTGATGGTCAGGGTATACTGCTCGGTTTCCGGATTGTAGTCGTCTTTGACGGTCACAACCGGCGTACCGGACTGGCTGTACCAACGGCGGAAATGGGAGAGATCGACATTTGACGCATCTTCCATCGCCTGAACAAAGTCGTCGCAGGTTGCCGCACTGCCATCATGGCGCTCGAAATAGAGCTGCATCCCTTTCTGGAAGTTTTCTTCGCCCAGCAGAGTGTGGATCATGCGAATCACTTCCGCGCCCTTCTCATAAACGGTCAGGGTGTAGAAGTTGTTCATTTCAATAACCATATCCGGGCGGATCGGGTGTGCCATCGGGCTGGCGTCTTCCGCAAACTGCAATCCGCGCATGGTGCGCACGTTGTTGATACGGTTTACTGCGCGGGAACCAAGATCAGAGCTGAACTCCTGATCGCGGAACACGGTTAAGCCTTCTTTCAGGCTGAGCTGGAACCAGTCGCGACAGGTCACACGGTTACCGGTCCAGTTGTGGAAATATTCGTGACCAATAACGCGCTCAATATCGAGATAATCTTTATCGGTCGCAGTGTCGGTACGGGCCAGCACATATTTGGAGTTAAAGATATTCAGACCTTTATTCTCCATTGCGCCCATATTGAAGAAATCCACTGCAACGATCATATAGATGTCGAGGTCATACTCCAGGCCGAAGCGTTCTTCATCCCATTTCATGGAGTTTTTCAGCGAGGTCATCGCCCATGGCGCGCGATCAAGGTTGCCGCGATCGACGTACAGCTCCAGCGCCACTTCGCGACCAGAACGCGTGGTGAAGGTGTCGCGCAGTACATCAAAGTCACCTGCCACCAGCGCAAACAGGTAGCACGGTTTCGGGAACGGGTCCTGCCATTGTACCCAGTGGCGTCCATTTTCCAGTTCGCCTTGCGCAACGCGGTTACCGTTGGAAAGCAGGAACGGGTATTTGGTTTTATCGGCAATAATTTTGGTGGTAAAACGCGCCAGCACGTCCGGGCGGTCGAGATAATACGTAATATGGCGGAAACCTTCGGCTTCACACTGGGTGCAAAGCGCATCGCCTGACTGATAAAGCCCTTCCAGCGCAGTATTCGCCGCTGGGCTAATTTCATTAACGATCTTGAGCGTAAAACGCTCCGGCAAATTACTGATGACCAGTGCGCTCTCTTCTTCTTTCCAGGCGGTCCACGGCTCATCATTAATATGAACAGAAACCAGTTTAAGATCTTCGCCATCAAGACGAAGCGGAGCATCTGATGCACCATGACGGACAGCCTGGCTGACCGCGGTAACGACCGTCTTTTGCGCGTCCAGGTCAAAGGTCAAGTCAATATCAGTAATCTGGTAATCCGGCGCACGATAATCGTGACGGTATTTGGCTTGTGGCTGTTGAGTCATAAATAACCTTTAGCATCTTTTATAGAGTCTGGTGTTCAGTCTATTCCTGTTGCGTAAATCGCGCTATGCAGAATCTTCATCTTTTCAGGTACAAACGCCTTTATTGCTACATTTTTATAACATACGCAGCGCAATACCATCGACCAGAAAGGTGACATATGGTGTGATCGGGGTTCAATAAATTACGAAACAAGGTATACTCCAGCAGTTCCTGAAGATGTTTATTGTACTAAACGCTCCTGTACGAGGACGCTACTGCGCACCTATGACACAATTCGCTTCTCCTGTTCTGCACTCGTTGCTGGATACAGATGCTTATAAGTTGCATATGCAGCAAGCCGTGTTTCATCACTATTACGATGTGCATGTCGCGGCGGAGTTTCGTTGCCGAGGTGACGATCTGCTGGGTATTTATGCCGATGCTATTCGTGAACAGGTTCAGGCGATGCAGCACCTGCGCCTGCAGGATGATGAATATCAGTGGCTCTCTGCCCTGCCTTTCTTTAAGGCCGACTATCTTAACTGGCTACGCGAATTCCGCTTTAACCCGGAACAAGTCACCGTGTCCAATGATAATGGCAAGCTGGATATTCGTTTAAGCGGCCCGTGGCGTGAAGTCATCCTCTGGGAAGTTCCTTTGCTGGCGGTTATCAGTGAAATGGTGCATCGCTATCGCTCACCGCAAGCTGACGTCGCGCAAGCCCTCGACACGCTGGAAAGCAAATTAGCCGACTTCTCGGCATTAACCGCCGGTCTTGATATGTCGCGCTTCCATCTGATGGATTTTGGCACCCGCCGACGTTTTTCTCGTGAAGTACAAGAAACCATCGTGAAACGTCTGCAACAGGAATCCTGGTTCGTAGGCACCAGCAACTACGATCTGGCGCGTCGGCTTTCCCTCACGCCAATGGGAACACAAGCACACGAATGGTTCCAGGCGCATCAGCAAATCAGTCCGGATCTTGCCAACAGCCAGCGAGCTGCACTTGCTGCCTGGCTGGAAGAGTATCCTGACCAACTTGGCATTGCGTTAACCGACTGTATTACCATGGATGCTTTCCTGCGAGATTTCGGCGTAGAATTTGCCAGCCGCTATCAGGGCTTGCGTCATGACTCCGGCGACCCGGTTGAATGGGGTGAAAAAGCCATTGCACATTATGAGAAGCTGGGAATTGATCCACAGAGTAAAACGCTGGTTTTCTCTGACAATCTGGATTTACGCAAAGCGGTTGAGCTATACCGCCATTTCTCTTCCCGCGTGCAATTAAGTTTTGGTATTGGGACTCGCCTGACCTGCGATATCCCCCAGGTAAAACCCCTGAATATTGTCATTAAGTTGGTTGAGTGTAACGGTAAACCGGTGGCGAAACTTTCTGACAGCCCTGGCAAAACTATCTGCCACGATAAAGCGTTTGTTCGGGCGCTGCGCAAAGCGTTCGACCTTCCGCATATTAAAAAAGCCAGTTAATATCATCAGGGAGCTAATCGGCTCCCTTTTTTTACCTTTAATTCCGAAATCTTTCGCTGCATTTGCGAATTCTGCTTGTCTGATTGCAGATGCCAGGTAACATAGGTATCCCCCCATTTACGGGTGGACAAGTGTTTATTTTTTCCGACTATTAACAGAGAGAATATTATGAGCGTTGTGCCTGTAGCCGACGTACTCCAGGGCCGCGTAGCCGTTGACAGCGAAGTCACCGTGCGCGGATGGGTACGTACCCGCCGAGATTCAAAAGCTGGCATCTCCTTCCTCGCCGTTTATGACGGTTCCTGCTTTGATCCTGTACAGGCTGTCATCAATAATTCTCTGCCCAATTACAATGAAGACGTTCTGCGTCTGACCACCGGTTGCTCGGTCATTGTGACGGGTAAAGTCGTGGCGTCGCCAGGACAGGGGCAACAATTTGAAATTCAGGCCAGCAAGGTTGAAGTTGCTGGTTGGGTTGAAGATCCAGACACTTACCCGATGGCGGCAAAACGCCACAGCATTGAGTATCTGCGTGAAGTCGCTCACCTGCGTCCGCGCACAAACCTGATTGGTGCCGTCGCGCGCGTTCGCCATACGCTGGCGCAGGCGCTGCATCGCTTCTTTAACGAGCAGGGATTCTTCTGGGTTTCAACGCCACTGATTACTGCGTCTGATACCGAAGGGGCTGGCGAAATGTTCCGCGTTTCTACGCTGGATCTGGAAAACCTGCCGCGTAACGATCAGGGCAAAGTGGATTTCGACAAAGACTTCTTTGGTAAAGAGTCTTTCCTGACCGTATCTGGCCAGTTGAACGGCGAAACCTACGCTTGCGCATTGTCCAAAATTTATACCTTCGGCCCGACTTTCCGTGCTGAAAACTCCAACACCAGCCGTCACCTGGCGGAATTCTGGATGCTGGAGCCGGAAGTGGCGTTTGCTAACCTGAACGATATCGCGGGTCTGGCTGAAGCCATGCTGAAATATGTCTTCAAAGCGGTTCTCGAAGAACGCGCTGACGACATGAAATTCTTCGCTGAACGCGTAGATAAAGATGCCGTTTCACGTCTGGAACGCTTTATTGAGGCCGATTTCGCGCAGGTGGATTACACCGACGCAGTGACCATTCTCGAAAACTGCGGCAGGAAGTTTGAAAACCCGGTTTACTGGGGCGTCGATCTCTCTTCTGAGCATGAGCGTTATCTGGCAGAAGAACACTTTAAAGCACCGGTAGTGGTTAAAAACTATCCGAAAGATATTAAAGCGTTCTATATGCGCCTTAACGAAGACGGTAAAACCGTTGCGGCTATGGATGTTCTGGCTCCGGGCATCGGTGAAATCATTGGTGGTTCTCAGCGTGAAGAGCGTCTGGACGTGCTGGACGAGCGTATGCTGGAAATGGGCCTGAATAAAGAAGATTACTGGTGGTATCGCGATCTGCGTCGCTACGGTACTGTTCCGCATTCCGGTTTCGGTCTTGGTTTTGAACGCCTGATTGCTTACGTAACTGGCGTGCAAAACGTGCGTGATGTGATTCCGTTCCCACGTACTCCGCGTAACGCCAGCTTCTAATTTAGCGTCTTCAAGAGCCAGCGCCCGCTGGCTCTTTTTTTATCCTTTCTGTCAAGTTATCTGTTTGTTAAGTCAAGCAATCTATTTGCAACCCCGCCATAACGATCATCCTGTTACGGAATATTACACTGCAACATTTGCGCACAAAAAATAATCCGCATTCTTATTGCGGATTAGTTTTTTCTTAGCTGATAGCACAATTTTCATACTATTTTTTGGCGTTCTGGATGTCTGGAGGAGGATTTAGTGCCAGGTCGATAAAGTTTCCATCAGAAACAAAATTTCCTTTTAGTTAATTTAAATATAAGGAAATCATATAAATAGATAAAAATTGCTGTAAATATCATCACGCTTCTATGGAAATATGACGGTGTTCACAAAGTTCCTTAAATTTTACTTTTAGTTACATATTTTTTCTTTTTGAAACCAAATCTTTATCTTTGTAGCACTTTCACGGTAGCGAAACGTTAGTTTGAATGGAAAGATGCCTGCAGACACATAAAGACACCAAACTCTCATCAATAGTTCCGTAAATTTTTATTGACAGAACTTATTGACGGCAGTGGCAGGTGTCATAAAAAAACCATGAGGGTAATAAATAATGATGAAGCGCAATATTCTGGCAGTGATCGTCCCTGCTCTGTTAGTAGCAGGTACTGCAAACGCTGCAGAAATTTATAACAAAGATGGCAACAAAGTAGATCTGTACGGTAAAGCTGTCGGTCTGCATTATTTCTCCAAGGGTAACGGTGAAAACAGTTACGGTGGCAATGGCGACATGACCTATGCCCGTCTTGGTTTTAAAGGGGAAACTCAAATCAATTCCGATCTGACCGGTTATGGTCAGTGGGAATATAACTTCCAGGGTAACAACTCTGAAGGCGCTGACGCTCAAACTGGTAACAAAACGCGTCTGGCATTCGCGGGTCTTAAATACGCTGACGTTGGTTCTTTCGATTACGGCCGTAACTACGGTGTGGTTTATGATGCACTGGGTTACACCGATATGCTGCCAGAATTTGGTGGTGATACTGCATACAGCGATGACTTCTTCGTTGGTCGTGTTGGCGGCGTTGCTACCTATCGTAACTCCAACTTCTTTGGTCTGGTTGATGGCCTGAACTTCGCTGTTCAGTACCTGGGTAAAAACGAGCGTGACACTGCACGCCGCTCTAACGGCGACGGTGTTGGCGGTTCTATCAGCTACGAATACGAAGGCTTTGGTATCGTTGGTGCATATGGCGCCGCTGACCGTACCAACCTGCAAGAAGCTCAACCTCTTGGCAACGGTAAAAAAGCTGAACAGTGGGCTACTGGTCTGAAGTATGACGCGAACAACATCTACCTGGCAGCGAACTACGGTGAAACCCGTAACGCTACGCCGATCACTAATAAATTTACAAACATCAGCGGCTTCGCCAACAAAACGCAAGACGTTCTGTTAGTTGCGCAATACCAGTTCGATTTCGGTCTGCGTCCGTCCATCGCTTACACCAAATCTAAAGCGAAAGACGTAGAGGGTATCGGTGATGTTGATCTGGTGAACTACTTTGAAGTGGGCGCAACCTACTACTTCAACAAAAACATGTCCACCTATGTTGACTACATCATCAACCAGATCGATTCTGACAACAAACTGGGCGTAGGTTCAGACGACACCGTTGCTGTGGGTATCGTTTACCAGTTCTAATAGCACACCTCTTTGTTAAATGCCGAAAAAACAGGACTTTGGTCCTGTTTTTTTTATGCCTTCCAGAGCAATCTCACGTCTTGCAAAAACAGCCTGCGTTTTCATCAGTAATAGTTGGAATTTTGTAAATCTCCCGTTACCCTGATAGCGGACTTCCCTTCTGTAACCATAATGGAACCTCGTCATGTTTGAGAACATTACCGCCGCTCCTGCCGACCCGATTCTGGGCCTGGCCGATCTGTTTCGTGCCGATGAACGTCCCGGCAAAATTAACCTCGGGATTGGTGTCTATAAAGATGAGACGGGCAAAACCCCGGTACTGACCAGCGTGAAAAAGGCTGAACAGTATCTGCTCGAAAATGAAACCACCAAAAATTACCTCGGCATTGACGGCATCCCTGAATTTGGTCGCTGCACTCAGGAACTGCTGTTTGGTAAAGGTAGCGCCCTGATCAATGACAAACGTGCTCGCACGGCACAGACTCCGGGTGGCACTGGCGCACTACGCGTGGCTGCCGATTTCCTGGCAAAAAATACCAGCGTTAAGCGTGTGTGGGTGAGCAACCCAAGCTGGCCGAACCATAAGAGCGTCTTTAACTCTGCAGGTCTGGAAGTTCGTGAATACGCTTATTATGATGCGGAAAATCACACCCTTGACTTCGATGCACTGATTAATAGCCTGAACGAAGCTCAGGCTGGCGACGTAGTGCTGTTCCATGGCTGCTGCCATAACCCAACCGGTATCGACCCTACGCTGGAACAATGGCAGACACTGGCACAACTTTCCGTTGAGAAAGGCTGGTTACCGCTGTTTGACTTCGCTTACCAGGGGTTTGCCCGTGGTCTGGAAGAAGATGCTGAAGGACTGCGCGCTTTCGCGGCTATGCATAAAGAGCTGATTGTTGCCAGTTCCTACTCTAAAAACTTTGGCCTGTACAACGAGCGTGTTGGCGCTTGTACTCTGGTTGCTGCTGACAGTGAGACCGTTGATCGCGCATTCAGCCAAATGAAAGCGGCGATTCGCGCTAACTATTCTAACCCACCAGCACACGGCGCTTCTGTTGTTGCCACCATCCTGAGCAACGATGCGTTACGTGCGATTTGGGAACAAGAGCTGACTGATATGCGCCAGCGTATTCAGCGTATGCGTCAGTTGTTCGTCAATACGCTGCAGGAAAAAGGCGCAAACCGCGACTTCAGCTTTATCATCAAACAGAACGGCATGTTCTCCTTCAGTGGCCTGACAAAAGAACAAGTGCTGCGTCTGCGCGAAGAGTTTGGCGTGTATGCTGTTGCTTCTGGTCGCGTAAACGTGGCCGGGATGACACCAGATAATATGGCTCCGCTGTGCGAAGCGATTGTGGCAGTGCTGTAAGCGTTAAAAACAATGAAGCCCGCTGAAAAGCGGGCTTTTTTATGCGCCTTTACCAGACGGGCATTTCGTCTTGCAGGAAGGGATTATGCAGGCGCTCATAACCAAGTGTGGATAATGGTCCGTGACCCGGAATAAATGTCACATCATCCCCCAGTGGCAGCAATTTATCTTTGATTGAAGAAATCAGTTGATTATGATCGCCACGCGGGAAATCACTGCGCCCTACTCCGCCTTTGAAAATAACATCGCCAGAAATCAGCAGTTTTGCCCGATCATCAAAAAACACCACATGACCCGGCGTATGACCAGGGCAATGCAACACCTGTAAAGTCACATTCCCTATGCTGATGGTGTCTCCTTCGTTCAGCCAACGATCTGGCGTCAGCGGCTGGCACTCTTCCAGACCAAACATACGGCTTTGCGCAGGCAAACCTTGCAGCCAGAATTCATCTTCTTTTTCCGGACCAAGAATCGGCACGCCGTAATGTTGTGCCAGTTCCGCCGCTGCACCAACGTGGTCCAGATGACCATGCGTCAGCAGGATCTGCATCAGTGTCAGGCCGCTGGCATCAACTTCCTGTTTGATTTTTTCCGCATCGCCACCAGGATCGACCAATGCGGCCAGGCGGGTTTGTTCACACCAGATCAATGAACAGTTCTGGGAGAATGCGGTGACCGGAATAATACGATAGTTCATACTGCCCCTGTTTCGTTAAGCGATTGCTACCAGTGCCGTGCTGGCCCGGTATCAATATGCACAAAGTTACTACGTGGGTAATATCCTACACCACCTGCGCGCATAGATAACGCGGCTTTGCGAATATTGCTTAACGCGATACCTTCAATATGGAAATCCATCGCCTGCCCTTTCGTGTGATAGCTTTTCTTCGCTACTCCACGGCTGCGGGCACGTAGTTCATTGTTGGTATCAATGGAGCGATAACCGGAAATGAGTTGCACCGGTTTGCGGGTGCCTAACAACCCTTGCAGGCGATACAACTGATCGAATAATCCTGGGTCGATGGACTTTATTTTGTTCGCGCGGTAATCGCGGAAAAAATGGTTAAGTTTTGCCAATTCTTCCTGAATATAGCCTCTGCCATCGAAAAACTCCGCTTTGATTGACTCTCCGGTATGGAGATTATTGAGTGTCAAAATACGCGGGCGTGGGGTAGAGAGTGTTGCAAACGCCGGGGTCGGCAGGATGGCGGCACCGAGTGCAACGCCACCAAGCGCCAGCAGTTTGCGGCGATTAGCGTCGAATTTGTCCATGATAATCAAGTCTACAGGTCAATGTTATCGTTTATATGCACTTCTGGCGCACAAGAGGCACCTTAACCGCCCGTAAAGCAGACGTCAAGATGACTCAACCCCAGCAGTGACGGGGGCTGCAGAGAAGCGCCCCCGATCATGCTAATTATTACGACAACTGATTTCCCCGAACTGCTTCATTTACCTGATTAATTGTTCCGCTTTCGATACGATTTGCGAGCTGGATCGCGCAGGCAGATCATAATTGTAAATATCTGTACGATACTGGGTACGACCATCTGCACCAACAAAGGCCGTCAGATAGAAGAGATTCACCGGAATCGACTGCCGAATATTGACGTAACGCGTATCGCCCTGCTTCAGCGCATCAGAAATACGTTTGTCATTCCAGCCTGCATCCTGCAACAGCATATTCGCCAGATCGGAAGCTTTATTCACTCGTACACAGCCTGAGCTCAATGCGCGTGTATCACGCTTGAACAGATTATGGTTCGGCGTGTCATGCAAATAAATGGCCTCTGAACTCGGCATATTGAATTTATAGCGCCCCAGCGAGTTCCGTGGGCCTGGAGCCTGCTGGAAGCGGAACGGTAAATTCGAGGCCGTGATTGTAGACCAGTCAACCTGCCATGGGTCAATCGCTTCTCTGCTGTTCCAGCCGCGCATCACCGTATAGCCATGGCTTTCGAGATACCCAGGATCATTGCGCACTTTCGGCAGAATATCTTTGCGTGCCAGAGTTGGTGGTACGTTCCACGGCGGGTTTACCACCACGTTGTTAAGGGCACTACTCATCATCGGCGTTTTGCGATCGGGGCGACCGACAATGACTCGCGAATCCAGCACCTGATTGCCGTTCTGATAGTAGACCAGCGAATAGGCCGGAATGTTAACCATGATCCCGGTAGAAAGCTCTGTTGGCAGCAAGCGCAATCGCTGGATGTTGAGTGCCAACACGCCAGCACGCTGGGCGGGCGTTACGTTTAACCAGTCACGCGTTGCCGGGCCAATAGCGCCATCTGCTCCCAATCCTTGCCATGCCTGAAAACGTTTAACGGCTTCCACCAGTTCATTATCGTAGGCGGCACGAACGACAGGCGCAGGTTTACTACGAGACGTAGTTTGCTTGTCCATCGGCTTAGTTTCTGCTGTTTCAACAGTAACAGCGGATGGTCTGACTACCGCGTCAGTTGGCGTGTCATCGCCAGGTAGCGTAATTTTCGGCCCCCCATCCAACATGCCTGTGCGTTGCAATATTTCGCGCAACGCCGGTACGTCGTTACTCCACTGTCCTGGGCGCAACGTTGCTTTGCCGGTCAGTTGGGGCCACGGTTTGGTGTCACTGAGTAAGGCCAGTAAAGATTCATGCATCGCCGCATATTGCGGATGCTGCGGTGCCAGTCCTGCAACAAACGTCGGCAATTGACCTTTATCCAGCGCCAGCTGCCATTGGTTAATCACCGAGAGCGGCGGCGTGGAAAGCGCATAAGGTTTACTGCTGTATAGCCAGCGAGTGCCTTTGACTGGAATATTTGCGATGAAATGGAGATAGCCCATCATCGCATCAGAGAGCACCACATCGCGTGCCATCCCGTTAATACCAGGATCGGTTAGCAACTCTACCCATTTATTAAACTGCGGCTGGAAACCGGCAATCGCCACCTCTGCCAGCTGTTGCTGGAAGGCTTTAACAGCATCACGGTTTTCCCACATGGGTTGCATATCGCGTGCGGCATACAACAATTGAAGCTGGTTAAGATAAACCGGCTTATAACCTGCGGGTAATTGAGATTCGATTTGCGTGCGGGCTTTTTCAGCCGCACCTTCAGGCAATGGCTGGATCCCCGCCATTATTGCCGTGGCTTGCGCCTGCGGCAGTGCCTCGCCCTGTTCACTGACAGCCACCGGGCTGTCGCCAGGGATTACTTCAGGCTCATCGGCCTGCGCATTGAACAGTGGAGCGAATGTTACGGCCAGGCACAAACTGATTGCCGACAGCCGACGACCACACATCATATTAAGCAACATCCCTTGCCCCCTGTTTTTATCATACTTTGAATAGCCAGGCTGTTATTTTACGACTTGCCTGTACAACGCCAATACTCACGAAAGTATGACGAGCAAGCCTGTTACTCATCAGGCTTATCTTCAGTATATAAACGCCGATACGTTTTTACATAACCTAATGTAAAGAAGTTTAAAGAAAAGCGCGCCAGAATGTGGCACTTTTTTAGTGCAGAAACGGAGTTTTCAGAAACAGGAAAGGCGGCATCGCTGCCGCCTCAATCTTAACTCGCCTGGGAAGGCGCTTCGTCAGTTCCTGGAAGCGTTTCAGGGAGTTGCGGTGCAAAACCACGCAGACCGACTACGTGAACGTGTTCGGTATTCTGGAAGACTTTACGCACCAGTTTATAGGTGGTGCCTTTTTCCGGGCTGATATTTTCCGGCGCTGCGATGATGAGCTGCATTTGCAAACGCTCACACAATTCAAACAGCGTGGCGATGGAACGGGCGTCCAGTCGCGCTGCTTCATCGAGGAACAGCAGGCGGCAAGGAGAGATATCTTTACCGCGCAGGCGGCGAGATTCATCTTCCCAGCTTTGTACCACCATCACCAGAATCGACATACCGGTACCAATCGCCTCACCGGTCGACAGTGCGCCAGACTCCGCGCGCAACCAACCATCGGAACCACGGTTAACCTCAACTTCCATTTCCAGATAGTTGCGGTAATCCAGCAGTTCTTCACCGATAGTCTGCGGCGTGCGCTGCCCCATATCAATCTGCGGGTTAAGACGTTGATACAGTTTCGCCAGCGCTTCCGAGAAGGTCAGGCGGTTGCTGTTAAACAGATCCTGATGTTGCTCATGCTGTTCAGAGAGCACATCCAGCAGCATGGCGTGCGTTTCACGCACGTTCACGTTGAGACGCACGCTGTTCACCTGGCCAAACGATACGTTCTGCAAACCCTGGTTGAGCATACGGATACGGTTCTGCTCGCGCTGAATGGTTTTGCGGATGATGTTCGCCACGCTGCGAGAACTGATCGCCAGTTTCTGTTCGCGGGAGGTTAACTCTTCGGTCAGACGGCTAAGCTCGATCTCCATCTGTTCGATAGCTTCCACCGGATCATCGGTACGAATAATATCCTGACGAATACGTTCACGCAGATGCTGATAAACCGCCACGAAGAACTGAATTTTACGTTCCGGACGTTTTGGATCTTCCGACATCCGCAGCACGTCGCGCAGATGTTCGTTATCCGCCACCGCCAGACGCAGCGCACCTAACGCCTTATCCGACATGGAACGCAAATCATCAGCGGAGAGATAAGCCAGCTCACGACGGTGTAAGCGGCGCTCAACGCCGTTATCTTTCACCATGCGCATCACTGCACACCAGCCCGCTTTCGCGGTCACTACCTGCTCGCGCATCTCAAAGTAATCCCGCTCCAGCTTGCGCAGTTTGCGGGTCAGGTTGTCCATCTCTGCTTCGCAGAAGGTAAGCGCTTTTTCCAGTTGATTGCGGCGTGAACGGTTATTGCTCAGTTGCGCGTGCAACTCGTCACGGCGAATACGTGCCCGCTCTTCTGCCCCGCTATCAGCACGCACGCCGATATCCTGCAATTCACGTTGCAGATCGTTAAGTAGCTCTTTTTTGGTGTCATACGAACTTTTCAGCGAAGCCAGCACCTGGTTGTACTGATTCAACTGCGCTGCGTGTCCGCGCAACGCTTCACGAGCGCGGGTACGCTCCGCTTCCGCCTGTTCCAGACGTTCACGCAGTTTTTCGTTGAGATCGCTGTTACCGCTAAGCATTTCTGCCGAGTCAGAGTAGCTAAAGTGCGCACGACGCTGCACCACTTCCGTCAGGGCAAACGCCTGCTGACGGGCATCGCGCTGCATCTGCTGAGAGTACGCGTAATCTTCTTTTAACTGTTCGAACTGTTCCGGGTCACTCTGCAATACCGAAACGATCGGTTCCAGTTTCGCCAGTTGATTGCCAAACTGCTGAACAAAACGCGCGGCTTCCTGGGCTTCATCCAGACGTTCGCGGATTTCATCGACGCGATCTGCCAGGCTGTCATCAGCCAGCAGGTTAAGACGCGGCAGAATGCGGTTCAGCGCCGTAACACCCTCTTTCGCCTGTTCAAACTGAATACGCTGCTGCTGGTTATCATTTTCATGATTACTCAACGCCCGCTCCAGTTCGACGCGACGGCTGTTCAGTTGACGGATTTCTGCTTCCGGATCAGACTCAAACGCTACCGCCAGATGGCTACCAATAAAGCGGCTGAACGCCTGATGCAGACGCTGGGTTTTCTGTACATCAAAGGAGAGCGTGGCGAAGCGTTCGGAAAGCACTTCACGTTCCGCATGGAGGCTTTCAATACGGCTTTCACGCGCCGCGCGTCCAAACAGCGGCACTTCCGGGAAACGTGAATAACGCCACTGACGATCGGCGATTTTCACCACTACCGCTTTTTCCAGCTCATCAACGCTGAACACGCTGTCATCGAATGACTGCGGATCCCCTTCGATCAGATAGAGATCTTCCGGGCAATCGGTCAAGCCTTCCAGATGCTCGGTTACCTGTGACAGATCTGGCACCACGATGGCGTGGCGTGACGGGCCATACAGCGCTGAGAAGTACGGCGCATCTTCCAGGCTAACGTCGTCATAAATTTCTGACAGCAGCACGCCGCCAAAACGCTCCGCCAGCGCATTCAGACGCTGATCTTCAGAGCCGCCAGGCTGGCTTAAACGTTCGATTTCTTCATCGACGGCGTTTTTGCGCGCGCCTACTTCATCGCGTTCAACAATCGCCTCGCGCTCACGCTCCAGCAACTGTTGCAGATATTCGGTGACGTCCTGGCTGGAGGAGAACTCTTCGCCGCACTGTTCGCTCAACTGGTTGAGACTGTTTTGCGCTGCCAGCCAAACCGGTGCACGCTGCATCAAACTCTGAATGCGAGACTGCAGCTGTTCCTGCTCCTGACGCAGTGCCATCCGCTCTTCTCGGGCGTTAGAGACGCTATCGGAAAGAGAGGCAATGCGTGCTTCCAGCTCCTGATGCAGAGCTTCCAGTTCATCAATATCAAAATTCTTGCCCTGACGTTTGCAGAAATCTGCCAGCAGACGCTCAGCTTCTTGCTGTTCACGCAGACGCTGTTCCAGTTCGCTTAAGCGCATCCGCAACGGCTGAACCTGCTCTGCCAGGTGACGCTGATCGACCCCTTCGCGCAATAGTTCGCGAGCGACATCCCACGCCTCGTTACGCGCCAGCGGGCCGTTGATTGCCACCACCAGCTGATAAGCCTGCTCAAACTGGCTGTGCGCGGTTTGCGCCATGCTCATTTTCTGCTCAAGAGAGAGCATTTTTTCAGTCGCTTCCAGCTCTTTCGCCTGGAAGGTTTCCAGCCATTCGGCGGCGCTGTCGGCGGTTAAGTCCGGCAGATGGCACAGTTCTTTGGCACGATTAAGCGCAGCAATCGCCTGGTTATACTGGATCGCGCGCGTTTGCTGGACGTCCAGCGCCTGCTGGTAGTCAGCAAGCTGGCTTTTCAGCTCGTCCACTTCCAGTTCGGCAGCTTCCGCACGAGCCTCGTTCTCTTCCTGGCGTTCGATGGCTTCTGCCACCACTTCGTTTTGCTCTTCCAGACGGATCTGCAGCTCATCGAGATCCGCTTCGTAGCGTTCGATCTTCTCCTGCTGACGTAGTGCGGTTTGCACCAGGTTCAGGTGATCGCTGGCCGCCTGATAATCCGCTTCCAGATCGCCTTCGGCACCGTTGTGCTCAGCCAGCTCACGCGCCATATCGACATGCTTGTACTGCTCTGCCGCCAGTTGCTGACGCGAAGTGTGAAGCTCACGACGAAACTCCAGCGCTTTATCCAGGTGAACACGGCGCTCGTTGGCGTGGCGCATGTAGTCCGCCGCCACGTAGTTAGTCGCTTCGCTGATCAGATGCTTGAACAAGTCACGGTCAGACTGGGTAACACGAATCGCTTCCAGCGTCATACGGTTTTCACGCAGCGCCGCTTCCATGTCCTGAAACGCTTTACGCACGCCGCTATTTTCTGGCAACAGGTAGTCGCGCAGAGAACGGGTGATGGCGCTGGAAATCCCGCCGTACAGCGAAGCTTCAATCAGACGATAGAATTTACTACGATCAGACGCTGAGCGCAGACGACGTGCGATGATGCCCAGATCGAACATCAGCGAGTGGTAATCGGTAATGGAGTTGAACTGCTTAAACTGCACGCCTTCCATCGCCTCGAGCTTGTCTTTCAGCTCGTTAAGCGGCAGCACGCGCGCCTGGCGTTCGTTCAGAGTTTCGGTCACCAGTTGTGTCGGCTGCACCGACATCGGCAAGCCCTGAATGGCAAACGGTTTGATATCCACTTTACGATCGCGTCCGGCAACCTGTTGCAGACGCACACCGACCACTACGCGCTGGTGGCGCGAGTTAATGGTGTCGAGCATCGAATAACAGACACCCGCTTTCAGCTTACCGTGCAGACCTTTATCGCGCGAACCGCTGGTGGCCCCGGCTTCCGTGGTATTACGGAAATGCAGCAGGGTCAGGTCGGGGATCAGCGCCGTAACGAACGCCGCCATGGTAGTAGATTTACCCGCACCGTTACCACCGGAGAGCGTCGTAACCAGCTCATCGAGGTCAAAAGTTCGGGCAAAAAAGCCGTTCCAGTTAATCAGCGTCAGTGAGCGAAATTTACCGCGTTCAATCATTATTCTTCCTCTCCGCTATCTGGCTGATTCTCTTCGGTTTCATCGTTGAGTTGCAGATGATTTTCAATCGGCATTGCTTCGCCATCACGAATCAGGCGACGCTGTGCTTCACGGGGATCGTCGCCAGCACGCACATCGGCTCCGAAGCGGAACACCGATTCGGTAATGCGGAACTTGCTGCTGTCGTGGCCCATAAACCACACCATGCCTAAACGACGCAGACGGTTGAGCGAAGAACGTACTTTCTCCTGCAACTTCTGCCGGTCAACGTCTGAACCGGTTGAACGGTTGTTCACCAGTTTCAGCAGTTTCGCTTCATCGGCCAGGGTGAGCAGTTCATCGTACAGTTCCTGCTGGGTGAAAATCCCCTCATTCGCCAGCCGTTCCGGGCTGAGATAAAGATAACAGAGGATTTTCCCGACCATCATATCCAGTTCCGACAAGACGGAACGAGGGATCAGCGTGGTGGAACGTGGGCGTAAATAGAAGAACCCCTCCGGTGCGCGAATAAGCTCAACGTTATAACGCGCGTAAAATTCTTCCAGATATTCCTGAAAATCCATCAGGAATGCATGATTATCCAGTTCGTCAAGGCCAATATGGCGGCCTGAACGTAAGGCGCTATCCAGCGCCGGAAATAACGGATTCGCCAGCGCCTGCGCCAGCTTAACCGGCATCACTTGTTCAATATTTGTCGATGACATGCGCCTGTACCTTGGCTCCGTAATCATTAATCGGCTGCCATTTCGCTGGCAGTCCGGTGAAATCTGCTTGCGCTACGCCGAGGCGTACCGCCTGATCAATAACAATGCGCGCAACGTCAAAGTGACGCGCACGCGGATACTGCGCCAGATATTCGCGTACCACCAGACCAAGATCCAGCGGCACTTGTCTGGTTTTGTACACGGCAAGTTGTTCTTCGATGATCGCCGCCAGCTGTTCGCGGATCTCATTAAACTCTTCGTACTCCAGATCCTCAGGAAGTTCCCCAGTCACTTCTTCATCGCGCAATGCCATCTCTTCGTCACGCATATCCAGCAGACGATCGGCATTGGCATAAGTTAGCGCCCACGGCTCATCAAAATAGGTTTGTACCGACTGACGTAACCGCTGAGCAAAGACGCGATTTTTATCCATATCGATAGCGGTACGAATAAATTTGTGTACGTGGCGGTCGTAGCCAATCCATAAGTCGATGGATTGCTGGCCCCAGCTGATAATACGGTCGAGCTTGCTTTGCAGATCGAACACCAGACGATCGACGAAATGCAGATCATCATGAGTCATCGTCGCATCCTGAATGCGTAACAGATTAGCCTGCAATTTATCACCTGCCGCTTCCAGCGTATCCTGCAATTCACGCAGCGTTCCGGAAGTTTCTGAAAGCAACAATTCGCAGCTGGAAATCGCCGCCCGCCAGTCTTTGTTCAGCAATTGGGCGATATCATCTTTCACCTGCTGCTGCTGTTCGTCCATCAGACGTTGCGTCAGGTCGATGCTGTCGAAAATTTCTGCTACCGAATATTTCAGTGGCGCATAGACATTACGGTGCCAGTGAAACTCATCACCGCCCTCTTCGGCGGCATCTGCCGCGCGTTTCAGTTCGCCCGCCACAATCGACAACTGCATAGAAAGGCGCAGCGTCGAAAACTCGCGCTGACGGATGTAGTAATCGGTAATACCGATGCCAAGCGGCGTCAGACGGTAAATTGCGTTCCCTTCAGCCTGCTCGCTGGTAAAGCGGTTCAGCAGACGTTGACGAACCATGTCGTTGATCGCGTTGTTGGCGCGCACGCCGATGGTTTCGCTGGTTTGCTCAAACGCATCACTCACATGGCGGAATGCATCCACCAGCTCGCCTTCGCTCATCTCACCATCCAGACGCTCGCCGTTCAGCGTGGCAACCGCCAGCAGAAAAGAGAGTCGGTCTACCGGCAGCGAGATGGAGAAGTCATTTTTTCTGGCCCAGGCAACCAGTTCGGGGACTGTCTGGGAAAATTCACTCATACTTTATCCTTGCTCTGCGGTTTGCGCGCGGTGACATGAATATAACGCCCCAGGGTAATATACGGTTCCTGACGGCAATAACGCGTTTCTAATTCAAGTAATGCTTCATAGCAGTCGCGCTGCTGGTGCTTCTCGCGCAGATAATCATGAAACACGCGAACGCCGGTCTTACCCATAATTTGCCAACCAGCTTCTTCCAGCCACAGATAAACCTGCGCCGGGTCGCGTGGATAATCTGGCGAAAGCGTCCGTTTTTTCTTTTTCGGCATTCCCGCCTGCACGTAATCAAAATTCCCTGCAACCATGTTATGCATCAGCAAGCCGTGCGCATTGTAGAACATTAACGACAACACACCGCCTGGACGTAACACTGACCACAGGGTCTGCAATACGCTGCGGGGATCGGCCACCCACTCGAGCACCGCATGGAACAATATCAGATCAACGGGCGTTTCCAAATGCGAAGCAACATCCTGAGCGGCGCAATGTATAAATTGCATGTTGTCGCTCACACCTTTTGCTTCTGCCGCCTGTTTTGCGCGGTCGATCATCTGCGCTGAAAGATCGCATAAAATGACCTGATGCCCACGCTCGGCCATTTTGATTGCGGTCTGCCCTTCTCCACCGCCAGCATCCAGCACACGCAGTTTTTGTGAGCCCATTTCCGCCAGCACGCGATCGAGATCCTGCCACAGAATAGCCTGTCGAAGCTGCCCTTTGGTGGTGCCGTAAATGTTACGGGAAAACTTTTCCGCAATATCATCAAAATTGCGATCCTGCATTGCTTTCTCCACCGGTTGGCTAAGACGTTTTCTGATAAAGACGCTATTTTGTCACAGCCACGGCGAGAATGAACCCGTCTGGTGTAATATCGCTGGCGATCCCTTGCTATATGGTCAAAAAAGGAACCAGAAAGGATGCTTTTCACACTGAAAAAAGTGATTGGCGGTATGCTGCTGCCACTTCCGCTGATGTTGTTGATTATTGGCGCTGGCCTGGCGCTGCTGTGGTTTAGCCGTTTTCAAAAAACCGGGAAGATTTTTATTAGCCTTGGGTGGCTGGCGCTCTTGTTATTGAGTTTGCAAGCGGTAGCCGATCGCCTGCTGCGTCCCATCGAAAGCACCTATCCGACATGGAATAATTCGCATAAAGTGGACTATATCGTAGTGCTCGGAGGTGGTTATACCTGGAACCCACAATGGGCACCGAGCTCGAATTTAATCAATAACAGTCTGCCACGTCTGAATGAAGGTATCCGCTTATGGCGCGAAAATCCGGGATCAAAGCTGATCTTCACGGGAGGCGTAGCAAAAACCAATACGGTGGGTACAGCCGAAGTAGGTGCAAGAGTTGCGCAATCGCTGGGTGTCCCTCGCGAGCAAATTATCACCCTGGATTTGCCAAAAGATACCGAAGAAGAAGCTGCGGCAGTGAAACAGGCAATTGGTGACGCACCTTTCCTGCTGGTGACCTCCGCATCACATCTGCCGCGGGCGATGATCTTTTTTCAGCAGGAAGGGTTAAATCCGCTACCAGCCCCGGCGAATCAGTTGGCCATCGACTCGCCGCTTAATCCGTGGGAACGGGCAATCCCTTCTCCGGTTTGGTTGATGCATAGCGACCGCGTTGGCTATGAAACGCTTGGCCGGATCTGGCAGTGGCTGAAAGGTTCGTCAGGCGAGCCACGGCAAGAGTGATTTTGATGCCAGATCGAAGTTACGCCGACTAAATCGTCCGGTGTTGACCAGTTGCGCAACTTCATCCCATAACACATACAACCAACGCCGCCAGATGAACGACTCCGCCACTGGCGCGCGTTGCAGATAACTCCAGAGCAAATCTTCCGCCAGAGAATTATCCATTAGTCGGAACAGTTCGTATTCTCGCGGTGCCCAAAGCATTAGTCCCGGTCCGACCATCGCCAGTAACTGATCGCTGCGCGAATCTTTCAGCATGCTGCGTAAACAGAAGTTACCGTGAATCAGCACACAATTGTCGTTAAAGCCTTCAAATAATGCCGGGAGACATTCACGGGTGCGAAACAGGATCCGCTTATCTTGCATCGTTAGACCGGTGTTATTGAACTGATTGAGCGTAGTCCATAGCACTTCAACATGTTGCCGGTACCATGAGGGCCAGAAATTTTCCTGAGTATTGTCGACCGCGCCGACGCAACCACGACTGTCCTGACGGTGCCAGGCCAGTAAGGCTTCAACGATTTGGTCTTTGAGTTGTTCCCAGCGTTCTGGTGTTCGGGCTGGAGCCTCCACCGAAACACCACGCATCCGCTCCAGTAGCAGGACATCGGGGCCGGGGTGTTCTTCATGCGTCATCACACCATAAATAGTCGGCATACGGACAGTCCCACTTCTTGCCAGCATGGTGGTTTTCCATGCCAGCTGTCGGGCTTTTCCGGGCGTACTAAAGCTTCTTGCCATTAACGGCATTGGGTTTCCCTGGCTGTCATACAAAGCCCACAACGCCGTATCCGCTTTTTCATTGACGCACTCAATACGACTGAGTTTTTCGCCCAGTAAATGGCTTAATTCGGCACGCAGCTGTTCCATTCAGATTACCCTCATAAAAGCTACTGCTTTCATAATGAGCGCCAATATAAAAGATGTCACCTGAATGAGATCAATTGTTGAAAAGAAAAATTGAGGAAAATCGTAACGGTACGACACTCCTCCCAAAATTGGCTGGAGTGTCGCGAAGTGAAATTAGCGCATTTCAGCGCGAACGCGCTTGAGATCTTCAGGGGTATCCACACCTGTACCAGGAACTTCCTGGGCGACAGCAACGTGGATTTTTTCGCCGTACCACAGAACACGAAGCTGCTCTAACATTTCGATATGTTCTAACGGACTTGGCTGCCAGGTAACATAACGACGGATAAAGCCTGCTCGGTAGCCATAAATACCAAGATGACGCAGGAAGTTATCGCCTACGGTTTCAAGGTCTTTTGCAAAACGATCACGATCCCACGGAATGGTGGCGCGAGAGAAGTACAGTGCGTACCCTTCGGCGTCGAGAACCACTTTCACCGCATTCGGGTTAAACGCTTCTTCCGCATTGTGGATTGGCACCGCCAGAGTCGCCATACCCACCTGACGCTGAGCGAGGTTATCAGCAACCTGACGAATGATTGTCGCAGGGATCATCGGTTCATCACCCTGCACATTAACGATCACCGTGTCGTCGCTGAATGCGCATTTTTCGACAACTTCCGCCAAACGTTCTGTACCTGACTGATGATCGGCGCGCGTCATACATACTTCGCCGCCAGCGGCTTCAACAGCGCGGGCAACATCCTCATGATCGGTTGCCACGATGATGCGCTCGGCACCTGATTCGCGCGCGCGTTCAAGAACATGAACAATCATGGGTTTGCCGTTAATATCAACCAATGGTTTACCGGGCAGACGCGTGGACGCGTAGCGCGCGGGAATAATGACCACAAAACTCATGATTTACTCTCATCAGCAGTCAGCACGCGGGCTTCCGTTTCCAGCAACACTGGAATGCCATCGCGCAGCGGGAAAGCCAGGTTGTCCAGTTTGCAAATAAGCTCTTGTTTTTCCTGGTTATACCAAAGTTTTCCGTTGCAAACCGGGCAGGCAATGATTTCAAGCAGACGATGATCCATAGTTCCTCCAGATGGATCGGGTTATGAATGCATAAATCTTATCATAATCATTTATGCGACGGGGTCTATTTCCCAGCCGGTGCGGAAATCAGTAAAGAGACCTTGCGGGCAGCGTCCTAATGTCACCCGCGTTGCCTGCTGCCAGTTAGCGAAATCAGTAATCGCCTGACGTAACCCTTTTTGCAGCGTTGTCGTTGGTTTAATGCCTTCCTGTAACCACAGAGAGATAACTTCAAGGATGCCTGTCTGGCGATGCATTTTGGCATCCATTCGCCCAACTAATTGCCCACGATGTAATAACGGCAGAACAAAATAGCCATACTGGCGTTTCGGCGCTGGGGTATAGCACTCCAGCCGGTAGCTAAAATCAAAAAGCTGCTCCGCGCGTTTGCGATCCCAGACAACAGGATCAAAAGGCGAAAGTACCGCGCTGTGCGTTGCAGTGAGCTTTCCGGCGAGCGCGCGTTCGAGTAGCGGCAGCAAATCAGCATGCAGCCAAAGATTGCCCAATTTTTCAACATGCACAGCAATGATTTGCTGCTGTTCAGCCCTCGCTTCGCGCCAAGCCGCCAGTGCCGGACGTTTCAGCCGATAGTAATCTGCCAGCCACTGTTCGCGGAATATACCCAGGCTACGCGCACTGTTATCCAGCATGATGATTTCTGCTTCTGTTTGCGAAACGAGATCGCGCTCATCATCCCAGTCAGGCATGACACGGTGGGTTAAATCATAAACGCGCTGGAAGTTGCGCCGTTCAATCACCATCACCTTTCCGGCAGTAAATAAACCTTCCAGATGCCGTTTATGCGGCTTCCATTCCCACCAGCCGCTTGCACCTTTACGAGAATGCTCGAAATCGGCTGAACGTACCGGCCCCTTATCATGAATATGTTGAATTAACTGTGCAATTTCTGCCGCATGTTCCTGCATCCAGGCGTCTTTGTATTTCCAGCCCATTTTTTCAGGTGCCAGCATGCGGTGGCGAATAAGACGAAAATCGCTACGTGGCATAAAGCAGGCTTCATGCGCCCAGTATTCCATTAATTCGCCACGCGCCAGAGACTCATCCAACCACTGCGCAGGATAATTTCCCAGACGACTGAAAAGCACCAGATATGGGCTACGGGCAACAATATTGATGGTATCAATTTGCAGCAAGGACATGCGGGAAATCGTTGCCAGAATATCTTCCAACGACGCTCGACGGCGGGGTTTGTTTAACAGGCCTTGCGCAGCAAGGTGAAGATTACGCGCATCAGCAAGGGAGAGGTGCGGCAGCGACATTCATGACTCCATCAATCGAACGCTGCCGCGGCGTAACTAGTTGCCAGAAGCCAGCGAGGTTAGTTGCGCAAGCAGTTTCGCTGGTTCATCGCCTGAAAGCTGTGCGTCAACAGGCAAATACCACCAATTTTCATCTGCAAAGGCCCGGCATTTCACCGCATCTTTTTCAGTCATTACTAGCGTTTGCCCGTCGCTTACCAACGCGCTGACATCCTTATAATTCAAAGACTGATGATCGGCCAGTGGTACACATTTTTCCGGTTGTACGCCGCACATCTTCAGCGTGGCAAAAAAGCGCGGCGGATGCCCAATCCCCGCCATCGCCACCACATGTTCAAGTTGAGCAACGTCACAACGCGTACCGGTACGTAAATTCACCGCCTGCCCCGGCAGCAGATGCATGGGGATTTCACCGCTGCGGGGGACACCGCCGTTGACGATTACCGCATCAACCGACTTTAAGCGCCCCGCTCGCTCACGCATTGGCCCCGCCGGCAACCACCAGCCATTGCCAAAGCGACGCACGCCATCAATAACGACGATTTCCACATCACGCGCCAGACGATAATGCTGTAAACCGTCGTCGGTTACGATGATCTGCACATCAGGGTGTTGCGCCAGAATGGCTTTTACCGCATCAGAACGCACGGGAGAAACCGCAACAGGCGCGCCAGTGCGTTGATAAATCAGCACTGGTTCATCACCCGCCTGTGCTGTGGTGGTATCTACCGACAATAACAGCGGATAAGATTCAGCCTTACCGCCATATCCCCGGGACACGACTCCCACGCGAATACCGCGCTGTTGCAACTGTTCCACCAGCCAGACAACGACCGGAGTTTTTCCGTTGCCGCCTGCGGTGAGATTACCAACCACGACAACCGGTACGGGGGCACGCCAGGCGCGCTTCAATTTTAGTTTATAGCTAAGACGGATCGCGCCACTTATCAGGCCATACAACCAGGAGAGTGGCAGCAATAGCCGCCACAAAGGGGATTCACCAGACCAGATTTTTTCGATCATTGGCCAAACTGCATTTTGTGAAGTTGCGCGTAAACGCCACGGTGCTCAAGCAAATCGTTATGAGTACCGCGTTCCACAATGACACCATCCTCGACAACCACGATTTCGTCTGCTTTTTCAATAGTAGACAAACGGTGGGCAATCACCAGAGAGGTACGGTTTTTCTGCAACTCATCCAGTGCCGCCTGAATCGCACGTTCAGATTCGGTATCCAGCGCCGAGGTAGCTTCGTCCAGAATCAGAATCGGGCTATCACGCAACAAGGCTCGAGCGATGGCAATACGCTGACGCTGACCGCCAGAGAGCAGCACGCCGTTTTCACCAATCACTGTATCGAGACCGTTATCCATCTTATTGATGAAGTCCATGGCGTAGGCCATACGCGCCGCTTCTTCAATTTGCTCACGGCTGTACTGTTCTGTCCGTGCGTAAGCAATGTTGTTGGCAACCGTATCGTTAAACAGATGGACATTCTGCGACACCAGAGCAACCTGGTTACGTAAAGACGCCAGGGTATACTCGCGCAGATCGTGACCATCCATCAGGATTTCGCCTTCATCAATATCGTAAAAACGTGTGATTAGGCTGGCGATGGTTGATTTACCTGAACCAGAGCGTCCAACCAGAGCGACCGTTTTTCCTGCCGGAATTTTCAGGTTGATGTTACGCAATGCGGGTACATCACGTCCCGGATAAGTAAAGGTGACATTGCGGAATTCTACGTCACCAGTCGCACGTTCGAGCACACGCTTACCTTCGTCTTTCTCCTGCTCACTGTCCAGAATGGTAAACAGCGTCTGACAAGCCGCCATACCGCGCTGGAATTGGGCGTTAACGTTGGTCAGCGATTTCAGCGGACGCATCAGCGCAATCATTGAAGAGAAAACAACGGTAATCGTACCGGCAGTCAGGCTATCCATGACGCTAGGGAAGCTCGCCGCATACAGAACAAACGCCAGCGCTAAAGAGGCGATCAACTGAATGATCGGATCAGAGATAGAAGAGGCTGAAACCATTTTCATCCCCTGAAGACGCATTCGGTTACTGACTTTGTCGAAGCGTTTGGTCTCCACCTCCTGACCACCAAAAATCAATACTTCTTTGTGGCCCTTCAGCATCTGTTCTGCGCTGGTGGTCACCTGACCCATGGTGTTCTGCATGTTTTTACTGATGTTGCGAAAACGCTTCGATACGACACGAATCGCAATCGAAACAATCGGTGCCAGCACAATTAAAATGATCGACAGTTGCCAGCTGTAATAGAACATCATGATGAACAGGCCGATGATCGACGCACCTTCACGCACAACAGTAATCAGTGCGCCGGAAGAAGAAGAAGCAACCTGTTCGGAATCGTAGGTGATACGCGACAACAGCGTACCCGTTGACTGTTTGTCAAAAAATGAAACGGGCATTCCCATCATGTGACCAAACAGGCGGCGACGCATGGTCATTACCACCTTTCCTGATACCCAGGAGATACAGTAGCTGGAAACATAGCTGGTGATACCACGCAAAATCATCAGCCCGATCACCACCAGCGGCATCCACACCAGCACGGAGCGATCTGTTTTACCAAAGCCATCATCAAGAAGTGGCTTAAGGAGCGATAACATGAAGGTATCGCTGGCTGCGTTGAGGATTAACGCTACGCCCGCCACGATCAGACCCGCTTTAAAAGGCGCAATGGTTGGCCACAGTCGGCGGAACGTCTGCCACGTAGAGAGATCTTTGTCGTTATGCATTCAAAAAACCAGCATTTGTTGAAATAGCCGCATATTCTACCCGTTATCCACTGGCACGCCAAACCACTGATGATACCAACGAGGTAAAATTTGCTCTCTGAGGCTGCTAATCCGCCAGCCTTGCGCTGAAAAATTGACCGTTATTTGACCCTGATGTGGAGTATCAAGCCACTTATAACCCTGTTGTTGATAGCGATGTTTAACTTTGCTTGAGGGCAGTCGCCATGCGTTATAGCGCGATGCCGATGCGAGTGCCACTTTTCCATTCACTCGCTGAATTAATGGCAACGATGATGAGGTATTACTGCCATGGTGAGGTACCTGAAGTAATGTTGCCTGCATTTGCTGCCAGTAACGGCTTAGCATCTTTTGTTCAGCGGGGGCTTCAATATCACCGGTTAGAAGAATGCTATTCGTCCCGTCATCAATCTTAACCACACAGGAATGGTTATTTCCTTTATCGTTGCTACCTTGTAAAGGCCAGTGCGCGCTGAAACGCAATCCTTGCCATTGCCACGCTTCGCCACGCACACAGGGCTGATGATGTTCCCAGTTTAACGGACTTCGGATCCATAACATCGGCCATGTGTGCAATATTGAGTCCAGCCCTCCCCGGTGATCCAGATGTTCATGACTCAAAATAACGCCTTCCGGTTCAAGATTATGCCAGTGGAGCCAGGGGATAATCAGTTGTTGCCCACTATCCCCTTCGGGCCAGGCCAGTCCCGTGTCATAGAGAATCGCTTTGCCGTTTCGCGCAATGACCATTGCCAGCCCTTGCCCGACATCAAGCATGTACACTTGCCACTCGTCAGGTCGAGGTTTTTGCCACAGCGGCATGCACATCAGCAAGCCTACAGCCACACACATTGCTGGCAACGTTCGCCAGGCGTTTAATCGCCATACCACCAGTAAGAACCATGGGGAAAATGATAGCCATTGCCAACGTTCAGCAATGTTGATCCACCCTTCTGGCAAACTCTTTAACCCCCAGAAAAGCAAAGCCAAAGACCGGTCGGCAAGAAACCATACTCCTTGCTCCACGATTAACGGCCCGCTTAAATGCATAACCATCGCTGCGAGGATCAACGGAACCGTGATAAATGTCACCAGGGGAATTGCAAATAGGTTTGCAATAAACGAGGTCAGACTAATGCCATGAAATATGACGATTTGCACAGGCATTAGCAGGAGCGTGATTCCAAGTTGTAGATGGATGAGGGAAACAACCGAGCGCAATACTGGCGGCAGCTGCCACTCCGGACAGGGAAACCACTGATACCAAAAAATCAGCGCCGCTACCGCAGCGGCAGAGAGCCATAAACTTTGCGAAAGAATGGCAACAGGATCCATCAGCAAAATTGCCGCCAGACAACATATCCATACATCCCAGCCACTCCATTGTCGTCCACTTAACTTAAGCATTCCCCAAATGGCAAGCGCCACCACGGTACGCAATGCAGGAGGTTGCATTCCCGTTAGCCAGGCATAAAAAGCAGCACAGCAGATTCCACCAATTAATGGCATTTGCCAGTGGATCCAGCACCCAGGCAGAAATATTTGTCCACTGCGAATGAGTCCGGCAGCCAGTAACGCCGCAAAAGCGATATGCAGCCCCGATATCGCCATTAAATGCGCCGTTCCAGTATCACGCATGATATTTTTGATTTCTTTGGGGACGGATAACCGTTCCCCCATACCTAATCCAAGAATAACCGCGTTCCACATATAGGGTTGCAGCGTTGTTTGTAGTGACGCCAGATACTGTGCACGCAGGCTACAATTCGGTTCAATGACACTTGCCTGCAGAAAACGGCCGGTGAGCGGTTGATGCTGGGCAATGGCATAACGCTGGCTATCAAAGCCGCCATCATTAAGTTGACCATGAACTGCACGAACTTTGAGTTTCATTGACCATACTTGTCCGGCACAAACCGCTTGCGGAAGATATTCGCCATACAGTACGAGGCCTGGCGCAGGGAATATACGTCGACCTTGTAGATGAGTAATTTGACCGTAATGAGTGGTCATGCCGTCAGTAGCAATGATCTCAACAATTGCATCCTGCGTCGAGCCAGTTAAGGTTTCTCCTGCCCACAAAATTTGCTTTGCTGCTAATATGCCCCAAACGAAAAACAGCAACGTCAGCGCGATATAACGGACGGTTTTAACAGGGATAAATGCCAGTACACAGGCGAAGATAGTCAGAAGCGCAAGGGTTACTGTCCCTGGCAATTGGGGCAAAATCAGCAACGGAAAAATTCCGCAAATTATGCATACTCCGACTGTCGTTATTTTCATGCACCCTCCCTGTTTATAGAAAGTGTGCAACTTTGTTGAATGGTTGTCTGGTGGGAGTTTTGCGTTCCCCGAGGCACGTTCAGAAGAATTTAACGACAGGGTGAAAACTGCTCAAAACTCTGCGAGGCAGCTTCCAGTTCCAGATTAGAGAAATGAAAAAAGCACCCGACAGGTGCTTTTCTCGCGTTCAAGTTTGAGTAAAAACTTAACCGTAAATATTGGCGCGATCGCGCAGTTCTTTACCTGGTTTAAAGTGAGGAACGTATTTTCCTTCCAGTTCTACTTTATCGCCAGTCTTCGGATTACGTCCGGTACGTGGTGCGCGGTAGTGCAAAGAGAAACTGCCGAAACCGCGGATTTCAATACGCTCGCCCTGCGCAAGAGTCGAGGCCATATGCTCCAGCATCTCTTTTACTGCATCTTCAACCGTCTTGGCGGGAATGTGCGATTGCTGGGTGGCAAGTCTTTCTATCAATTCTGACTTGGTCATGATTCCTCCGGTTCCTTAAAGGCAAATTTAGCGGCTGCTGTTGCTGCATTGATTAAGGGCGGCCGTAGCCGCCCTTAGTGCTTGATTACAGGACGAAACCTGCAATCTGTCAAGTAAACTCAACAAACTTCGGAATAAAAATCCCGAAGAGTCAGAGAATTACTCGCCTTTAGCTGCTTTGAAAGCTTCAGCCATTGCGTTGTTGGAGAAGTTTGCATCTTCCTGTTTGTTAACAGTTGCGATTGCATCTTTCTCATCAGCTTCGTCTTTCGCACGAACAGACAGGCTGATTGCGCGGTTCTTACGATCAACGCCGGTGAATTTAGCTTCAACTTCGTCGCCAACGCTCAGAACCAGGGTAGCGTCTTCAACGCGGTCACGGGATGCTTCAGAAGCACGCAGGTAACCTTCAACGCCGTCAGCCAGTTCTACGGTTGCGCCTTTAGCGTCAACTGCAGTTACTTTACCGGTTACGATAGCGCCTTTCTTGTTCAGAGCAACCCAGTTGTTGAACGGATCTTCTGCGAGCTGTTTAACGCCCAGGGAGATACGTTCACGTTCTGCGTCAACCTGCAGAACAACTGCAGCGATTTCGTCACCTTTTTTGTATTCACGAACTGCTTCTTCGCCTGCAACGTTCCAGGAGATGTCAGACAGGTGAACCAGGCCGTCGATGCCGCCGTCAAGGCCGATGAAGATACCGAAGTCAGTGATAGACTTGATTTTACCTTCAACACGGTCACCCTTGTTGTGGGTTTCCGCGAACTGCTGCCACGGGTTAGCTTTACACTGTTTCAGACCCAGGGAGATACGACGACGTTCTTCGTCGATATCCAGAACCATAACTTCCACGACATCGCCAACGTTAACAACTTTGGACGGGTGGATGTTTTTGTTGGTCCAATCCATTTCGGAAACGTGTACCAGGCCTTCAACGCCTTCTTCGATTTCAACGAAGCAGCCGTAGTCGGTCAGGTTGGTCACGCGACCAGTCAGTTTGGTACCTTCCGGATAACGTTTAGCGATAGCTACCCACGGATCTTCGCCCAGCTGTTTCAGGCCCAGGGATACACGGGTACGTTCGCGGTCGAACTTCAGCACTTTAACAGTGATTTCGTCGCCCACGTTGACGATTTCGCTCGGATGCTTAACGCGTTTCCAGGCCATATCAGTGATGTGCAGCAGGCCGTCAACGCCGCCCAGATCAACGAATGCACCGTAGTCAGTGAGGTTCTTAACGATACCTTTAACTTCCATGCCTTCCTGCAGGTTTTCCAGCAGCTGATCGCGCTCTGCGCTGTTTTCGGATTCGATAACGGCACGACGAGAAACAACAACGTTGTTGCGCTTCTGATCCAGCTTGATTACTTTGAATTCAAGCTCTTTGCCTTCCAGGTGCAGAGTGTCACGCACCGGACGAACGTCTACCAGAGAACCTGGCAGGAACGCACGAATACCGTTCAGCTCAACAGTGAAGCCGCCCTTAACTTTGCCGTTGATAACACCGGTAACAGTTTCAGCATCTTCGTAAGCTTTTTCCAGCGTGATCCAGGCTTCGTGACGTTTAGCTTTCTCACGGGACAGCAGAGTTTCACCGAAGCCGTCTTCTACTGCGTCCAGAGCAACGTCAACTTCGTCACCTACCTGGATTTCCAGCTCGCCCTGGGCGTTTTTGAACTGCTCAGCCGGGATGGCGGACTCAGATTTCAGACCAGCGTCAACCAGTACTACGTCTTTGTCGATAGCAACAACAACGCCACGAACGATAGAACCCGGGCGGGTTTCGATTTCTTTTAAGGACTCTTCAAAGAGTTGAGCAAAAGATTCAGTCATGTTTAATCTTCAGGTTTATATTTAACGTCCACCTGGCTCCATGCCGGATGGGGTTGTTTAACATACCCGCTGTCATTCCATTGCAACGGGGGTACTGCAAATTCGGTCGCTTATGCGAGAGCCAATTTCTGGCGCGCGTATTGTAGCGCTTTTTCAATCACTTGCTCAATGCTTAAGGTGGTAGAATCCAACACTAAAGCATCGGCAGCCGGAACCAGTGGCGCTACCGCTCGGTTACGATCGCGGTCGTCGCGTTCTTTGATCTCGGCCAAAAGGCGCTCAAAGTTAACACTAAAGCCCTTCTCCTGCAACTGTAGCATGCGGCGATGCGCACGTTCTTCCGAGGAGGCGTCAAGGAAAATTTTCACTGGCGCATCAGGGAATACCACCGTTCCCATATCGCGGCCATCGGCAATCAAGCCTGGTAATTCGCGAAACGCGCGTTGGCGACGCAATAATGCTTCACGAACGCGTGGGAATGCCGCGACTTGTGAAGCAGCATTCGCCACTTCCTGAGTACGAATTTCGCCGCTGACATCTTCCCCTTCGAGGATCACTTCCAGATTGCCATTGGTCGACACAAAACGTACATCCAGATGGGATGCCAGCGGCACGAGCGCATCTTCCGATGCAACATCAACATGGTGATGTAATGCCGCCAGTGCCAGTACGCGATAAATTGCACCCGAGTCCAGCAGATGCCATTGCAACGCTTCCGCCATAGCCTTACACAAGGTGCCTTTCCCTGCACCGCTTGGGCCATCAATGGTAATAACCGGGGCAATTGCCGTCATCTTTATCTCCTTAAAACAGGCGTACCGTTAACATAACCGCGCGCATTATACGCGCCGACGCCACAAATCGTTAACGTTGTGTGCAAAAACCAGTTTTGTCTGTATTCAGATGGGGATTTATTGCGCAATTATAGCGGGCTGGCAGAAGACCAGCCCGAAAGATGACAATGATTTACTTACCAGAGGCGATACGATCACGGATGTGTTGCGCACGCTCTGTTGATGGTGGGTGAGAATCAAACATGGACTGGGTGCGACCGCCATCCAGGCTGGCCAGTTTTTCAAAGCTACCAACCAGCCCCTGGGTACTGATGCCACGTTTCTTCAACAGATCAAAAGAGAAATCATCTGCTTCGGATTCTTTATCACGGGAGTATTTAGCATTGATAGCGCCTTCTGCGATATCACCTAATTGTGAACGGGAAAGCTGGGAAGCCACACCGCTGGTAGCTGAAATGGCATCGCGTGCGGCCACGATCGCATAAGAAGCTTTCATTTCAGCCAGCGAGTGACCCAACGCGACGTGGCCCAGTTCATGACCCAGAACGCCTTCAATTTCGTTGTCGTTCATCATGTCCATCAGGCCACTGTAGACACGAACACAGCCGTTCGCCATCGCCCATGCGTTGACGTCGCTGGTCATATAAACCTTATAGTTGACCGGCGTGCCATTAATATTGTTACCCAATGCTTTGGCGATTTTTGCCAGACGTTTACCGTACTTGCTGGATTTACTTGCGACTTGATTGCCGCTGTCCATTTCGGCACAGCCCTGATTGGCAATCGCTTTTGCATCAGCATCGCTTAACGTTGCTGCTTTATAGGCATTTAAACCTGAGCTGATAGCCATATTGGTATCAATACCGTGGGTATTCTGACACCCTGTCAGTAAAGCTGCAGAGGCCGCAATCGCCAGCAGTAATTTAGTATTCTTCATGTGAATCATCCGTTGATTAATCATATATAAATATTATGTATCAATAACTTACATTGACAAACAACGCTACCATTAATCAAAATGACTCACAAGGTCCGAAAAAAAACGCCGGCAATGTGCCGACGTTTTGATAAAGAAAGATTTTTATCGCCCAATGTTCATTCAGGCTGGTTGGCTAATCCGCGCCAGCTGCTCGAAATAATCCGGAAATGTTTTGGCCGTGCATTTGGGATCAAGAATCGTCACTGGTGTATCTGACAACGCCACCAGCGAGAAACACATCGCCATCCGGTGATCATTGTATGTTGCGATCTCGGCAAAGTTCAGTTTTTCCGGTGGAGTGATACGAATGTAATCGTGCCCCTCTTCTACTTCCGCACCAACTTTACGCAGTTCTGTTGCCATCGCAAACAGGCGATCAGTCTCTTTAACACGCCAGTTATAGATATTGCGCAGCGTGGTAGTGCCTTTTGCAAATAATGCCGCCGTGGCAATGGTCATCGCCGCATCGGGAATATGGTTCATATCCATATCAATAGCGTTCAGTTCACCACGCGTGCAGGAAATATAATCATCGCCCCAGCTAATGGTTGCGCCCATTTTTTCCAGCACATCAGCAAAGCGAATATCACCCTGCATACTGTTGCGTCCAATACCGGTCACTTTTACAGTGCCGCCTTTGATTGCTGCTGCTGCCAGAAAGTAAGAAGCGGAAGATGCATCGCCTTCGACCAAATAAGTACCCGGAGACTGATAAGACTGCCCGCCTTTAACGACAAATTGTTGATAGTGCTGATTTTCAATTTCAACACCAAACGTCTTCATCAGATTGAGTGTGATGTCGATATAAGGTTTAGAAACCAGATCGCCTTTAATACGAATCACCGTATCTTCCGGCGCAAGAGGCGCAGTCATTAATAGTGCGGTGAGGAACTGGCTGGAAACAGAGCCATCAACGTCAACGTTGCCGCCAGTAAAGCCGCCCTGTAAACGCAATGGCGGATAATTTTCTTGTTCCAGGTAAGTGATCTTCGCCCCGCCCAGGCGTAGCGCATCCACCAGATGACCAATCGGGCGCTCTTTCATACGCGGCTCACCGGTCAGCACAATATCATTGCTACCCAGACAAAGAGCTGCCGCCAGCGGGCGCATTGCCGTTCCGGCGTTTCCGAGGAACAACTCCAGGGCACCTTCTGCGTGTAATGGACCGCCGTTACCGATAATTTCGCAACGCGTACGATCGGCTGAAAGCGTATAGCTTACCCCTAACGCTGCTAATGCATTCAGCATATGGCGCACGTCATCGCTATCCAGCAGATTGGTTAATACTGTTTTGCCGTGTGCTAATGCCGCCAGCAATAAAGCGCGGTTAGAAACGCTCTTGGAACCGGGCAGATTAATGGTGCCATCGACACGAGCGATGGGTTGTAACGTCAGGGATTCCATGAACTCAACTCTCTACAACAGAAATAAAAACCCCACAGGCTGGCTGTGGGGATTAAGCAAAATTTCGGCATTAGCCGTGACGGCGTTCGAACTCAATCATGAAGTCTGTCAGCGCTTTAACGCCTTCCAGAGGCATTGCGTTATAAATTGACGCACGCATACCGCCGACCACACGATGCCCTTTCAGGGCATGCAGCCCCGCAGCAAAAGACTCTTCAAGGAACAATTTGTCAAGCGCACTGTCCGCCAACTGGAACGGCACGTTCATCCGCGAACGGTTAGCTTTCGCCACGTCATTGCGGTAGAAATCGCTGTTATCAATCACCCCATACAGCAGTTCTGCTTTTTGCTGATTGATTTTATCCATTGCAGCTACACCGCCGTTCGCTTTCAGCCATTTAAAGACCAGACCAGACAGATACCAGGCAAATGTCGGCGGCGTGTTAAACATGGAGTCGTTATCGTTGAGAATGGAATAATCCAGAATCGACGGACACGCGATATTCGCTTTGCCCAGCAAATCTTCACGAACGATGACGATTGTCAGGCCAGCCGGGCCGATATTTTTCTGCGCGCCAGCGTAAATTACACCATAACGGCTGACGTCAATCGGACGGGAAAGAATCGTTGAAGAGAAGTCGGCTGCAACCACCACTTCTTTACCAAAGTCTGGCGTTTCGTCGATGGCGATACCATCGATGGTCTCATTTGGGCAGTAATGCATATAAGCGGCATTATCAGAGAGCTGCCATTCACGCATTGGCTTAACCGCACGAAGACCATCAACAGTCACTTTGGCGTCAAAGACATTTGGCTTGCAGTATTTTTTCGCTTCTTTAATGGCACTTGCCGCCCAGTAACCGGCATCAACATAATCTGCAGTGGTTTTATCACCAAGAATATTCAACGGTACTGCAGCAAATTGACCGCGACCACCGCCGTGGCAGAACAATACTTTATAGTTGGAGGGGATATTAAGAAGATCGCGAAAATCCTTCTCGGCTTCCTCTGCAACCTGAATGAACTCTTTACCACGGTGGCTCACTTCCATCACCGACGTACCAAGACCGTTCCAGTCGCGCAGTTCCTGTTGAGCCTGTTTAAGCACCTCTGCCGGTAGCATTGCCGGACCAGAACTAAAATTGAAGATTTGAGCCATTTCCCCTCACCACGTTGCGTTGCCATTAACCCACGGACAATCGATTGCGACCGCGGGTAATACATTATTCCTGTGGCTATCGGTTTTATCATTCAGTGGCGCGCATCGCAATGGGTAAAACAGTCGAGGGCAAAAATGCGGCACACGTCACACAATAGAATCTCTCGGATTATTGTCCAAAAACCGATTTTTTTGCTGTCAGGTCACCCGTTTAGCCCGACTTGCCTTCGTCCATTCTGGATTTGCACAGCGCGGACATAATTGTTTTTCCCCTGCGTTCATATGAATGATCTCACTGCAACGGATGCAAGCATAGTCCGCCGACTCAGGCACCACTTTGTAACGCTGAGTACAGTCACTGGGTAAAATAAGTAATCCCGGTTTGACCTTGTCATCTTCAAAGAAATAGACACTGATTTGCCCGTTGGTTTCGAGAATCGCCAGACGTACCTGCCCCAACTGCTCCACTCCACGCAGTCGCAGCTCCATAAAGAACTCAAATTCCGTCATGTTGGAGTTACTAAGTTTCGACCAGGCCAGCTCACCATCCTCAATAATGACAACCGGCTTGCCTTCCAGAAGATCCTCCAGTTTTTCACTGTGCGCCATCAACCACATTACCAGACGGTATAACAACGCCAGAGTAATAAAGACGATAAGCACCGGAACCATCGGCACATCATCATAAAACGCCACATCCCCCGCCGCTGACCCCAGCGTCAGAATGATTAACACTTCAAACAGCGACATCTGCCGCACACCGCGTCTGCCGGTCATTTTGAGGAATAAAAAGACCAGTACAAAGGTATAAAGACTACGTAGTGCAACTTCGCCAAGGAAATCAAAAGGCACTTTATCAAATGCCATACGGTGGAGATCGAATGCCTTCATTTTTATGCTCTTATCGTGGTTTATCCGCTAAAAGCATAGTCAACAGTTCATCTGCCTGGCGGCGGTGATAGCGCCTTTGAGATAAAACCCGTATTATTGCGCGCTTTCCGTACGACTAAAGTGATTTTCATGACGCAAACATTTATCCCCGGCAAAGATGCCGCCCTGGAAGATTCCATCGCTCGCTTCCAGCAAAAACTTTCAGACCTCGGTTTTCAGATTGAAGAGGCCTCCTGGCTGAATCCCGTGCCTAACGTCTGGTCTGTGCATATTCGCGACAAAGAGTGCGCACTGTGTTTTACCAACGGTAAAGGCGCAACCAAAAAAGCGGCGCTGGCTTCTGCACTCGGTGAATATTTCGAGCGTCTGTCTACCAACTACTTTTTTGCTGACTTCTGGCTGGGCGAAACCATCGCCAACGGTCCATTCGTGCATTATCCCAACGAAAAATGGTTCCCACTGACCGAAAACGACGATGTACCAGAAGGGCTGCTCGATGACCGTCTGCGCGCATTTTACGATCCGGAGAATGAACTGACCGGCAGCATGCTGATTGACCTACAATCTGGTAACGAAGATCGTGGTATTTGCGGTCTACCGTTTACGCGCCAGTCCGACAATCAGATCGTTTATATTCCGATGAATATCATTGGTAACCTGTACGTTTCTAACGGTATGTCCGCTGGCAATACCCGAAACGAAGCACGCGTTCAGGGGTTGTCCGAAGTTTTCGAACGCTACGTGAAAAACCGGATTATTGCTGAAAGCATCAGCTTGCCGGAAATCCCGACAGACGTGCTGGCGCGTTACCCAGCGGTGGTTGAAGCGATCGAAACACTGGAAGCGGAAGGTTTCCCGATCTTCGCTTATGATGCCTCGCTTGGCGGTCAATATCCGGTGATCTGCGTGGTACTGTTCAATCCAGCTAACGGTACCTGCTTTGCATCCTTCGGTGCACATCCTGATTTTGGCGTTGCACTGGAACGTACCGTGACCGAGCTGCTGCAAGGCCGCGGTCTGAAAGATTTGGATGTGTTTACTCCGCCAACCTTCGATGATGAAGAAGTCGCTGAACATACTAACCTCGAAACGCACTTTATCGATTCCAGCGGTTTAATCTCCTGGGACCTGTTCAAGCAGGATGCTGATTATCCGTTTGTGGACTGGAGCTTCTCAGGCACCACGGAAGAAGAGTTTGCTACGCTGATGGCTATCTTCAACAAAGAAGATAAAGAAGTTTATATTGCCGATTACGAGCATCTGGGCGTTTATGCTTGCCGCATTATCGTGCCAGGCATGTCCGATATTTATCCGGCAGAAGATCTGTGGCTGGCGAATAACAGCATGGGCAGCCATTTACGTGAAACGATTCTTTCACTCCCAGGCAGCGAGTGGGAAAAAGAAGATTACCTGAACCTCATCGAGCAACTGGATGAAGAAGGTTTTGATGACTTTACCCGCGTGCGTGAGCTATTGGGTCTGGCAACCGGGCCGGATAACGGCTGGTACACTCTGCGTATCGGTGAATTGAAGGCTATGCTGGCGCTGGCTGGTGGCGATCTGGAACAGGCTCTGGTCTGGACTGAATGGACGATGGAATTTAACTCATCAGTGTTCAGTCCGGAACGCGCCAACTATTATCGCTGCCTGCAAACGTTGTTATTACTGGCGCAGGAAGAAGATCGCCAGCCGCTGCAATATCTGAATGCGTTTGTTCGCATGTACGGCGCAGATGCCGTGGAAGCCGCCAGTGCGGCAATGAGCGGCGAAGCGGCGTTTTATGGCTTGCAACCCGTAGATAGCGATCTGCACGCGTTTGCTGCACATCAGTCGTTGTTGAAGGCCTACGAAAAGCTGCAGCGCGCCAAAGCAGCATTCTGGGCAAAATAAAATCAAATAGCCTACGCAATGTAGGCTTAATGATTCGTCTGAGTTATATTACGGGGCGTTTTTTTAATGCCCCGCTTTACATATATTTGCAT